>CACYBO010000133.1 GCA_902772685.1 uncultured Eubacteriales bacterium
ACCGATAACTTTTATTTCCTGTAATGTATTGTCATTTGTTTCAAATTGTAACATCGAGGGTACCTCCGCATAATGTAGTTATATCTGATGCAAGTATAGCATAGTTTTATTTTGGCGTAAAGAAACAATAATCGTTGTTATAGACATTTATCGTGCCTTTTTCAACGTCTTTCTGGTACAGGTCGTATATGACCTTTTTGAGTGTTCCTGACTGTATCGCGGACATAATATTGTCGTATTTTCCCGCGACTTTCAGCTCATCATATATATATGCTTCCGCCTTGCTGCCCTTGAATACGATCCGTTTGAAGAACAGATCGTTTTCGTCAGTTTTGTTTATCATTTCAAGAACCCTGTCCAGGGCTCCGGTCTCCTTAAGTTCTATGGTCTCTTTCTTCTCGGCGTTTTTCACGGTTACGCCTTCGATGAGCGTTGCCATGTGTTCTTCTTTACTGATATCGAGCACCATCCCCTCGGAGTCTGTAATCACGAATTTCTCACCCATTTTGAACTGGGCCAGAAGGCTCCTCTCCTTGACGATGATCTCAACCTTATCCGGCAGCTTTCTGTTGACATTGACGCTCTCTATATACAGATTCTTTTTGATCTTGTGCTGAACGAGCAACGGGTGCACGTCAAAAACACTGCCGCCTGTTTTAATACCTGACAGTTTGATGATTTCCTCGTCACCCACTTCTTCATTTCCTATCACGGCGATGCCGTTCACGTTGAAATAGTCCAGGTGGGCACAGACGACAGCTGCGGCAACCACAAGCAGCACAATGACCGCACGCAGAAGATAGTGCTTCTTTCTGTGCTTTCTCTTGTGCTTCTTTTCATGCTCCTGTTCACCGGCATGTTCCACATTCTGCTCAGTTTCAGTTGTCTCCTTTTCGGCAACCGGATTATCTGTCAAGTCCCGTTTCCTCCAGAATCTTATCGCAAATTATTTCAGTCGCACGGTCCGGTCCGCACATACGGCTTGCCTTAGCCATATCCGCAAGTATTTCCGGACTGTCTTTTAATCTGATGATCTCCCCTATGAGTTTCTCATCCTCAAGGTCTTTCTCTTCGATGATTATCGCGCCGCCTGCTTCCGCCACCGCCAGTGCGTTGTAATACTGGTGATTTCCCGTCACGATCGGCGACGGAATAAATATCGCCGGTCTGCCGCTGACAGTCGTCTCCGCCACTGTCAGCGCTCCGCTCCTGCTGATGACCAGATCCGCAGCAGCGAGATACGTCGCCATATCATCAATGTATTCTATTATGCTGATGTTATCACCCGGTTCGAAGCCCTCTTCGCGGAAGGATTCCCTGATGCCGTCATAGTAGTAACTTCCGGCTCCCAGAATAATGTTGATATCCTGGCGCCCGCTCATTTCTTTTATGACGTTCACCATGGCCTTGTTGATGCGTCCGGCCCCCTGGCTTCCGCCAAAGGCAAGCACAACAAATCTGTCGTCGCCGATTCCTAAAGCCCTGCGTGCTTCCGCCTTGTCTTTGTTCTTGAACTCGTCTCTGACAGGGTTACCGGAAACCACGAGCTTATCCTGATCCTTAAAATATTCCGCGGCCAGTGCAAAACCAAGAAACACTGCTTTTACATCCTTTTCCAGGAGTTTGTTCGTAACTCCGGGATAAGCATTCTGTTCATGGATAAACGTTGGTATTTTTGCCTTTTGCGCAGTCTTGACCATAGGAGCGCTGGCATAGCCTCCTGTGCCCACGACGAAATCAGGCCTGAAGTCTTTGATGATTTTCTTAGCCTGACTGTTCCCCTTCATCAGTTTGCGGACCACTTCCACATTTCTGACGAGATGCTTTCTGTCGAATCCTTCGACTGTAATCAGACGTATGTCATACCCTCTCTTGGGGACAAGTGTTTTTTCGAGTCCTCTCTCCGCGCCGACGAACAATATCTTCGCGTCCGGGTATCTCCTTTTGATTTCATCCGCTATGGCAATGGCAGGATAGATATGTCCGCCTGTGCCTCCCCCGGTCATGATCACTTTCATCAGTATTCTCCTGTCTCCGTAGCCGCCATTGCTTCAACTTCTTTGTTCGGAAGATGCCTCGATATATTGAGCACCACTCCGGACATGAACATGAATATCATCAACGCATTTCCTCCATAACTTACAAACGGCAGATTCACGCCGGTTGCAGGCATGGATGACGTAACGACCAGCAGGTTGAGCACAACCTGAATCGCTACCATGAGAATTGTTCCCGATGCCAGCAGAAGTCCGAATTCATCCTTGCATCTGAGTGCAATGCTGGCTCCTCTCCATATAAACAGCACATAGAGCACCATCAGAAAGAGGATTCCCAGATATCCTGTTTCCTCACCGATGATCGCCAGGATGAAGTCATTGTGCGGATAAGGCAGGTACAGACTCTTCGTTACACTCTTGCCGAGTCCTACGCCAAACAGTCCGCCTGAACCGAGGGCCTGCAGGCCCTGCACGATCTGGTAACCGCTGGTCGCCTCATAATCGAACGGGTGTGTAAAGGTCATAAATCTTTCCTGCCAGTATCCTCCGACTCCCAGAATCAGAGCCATGATCCCGGCAACACCCGCGCCGGTCAGGAAGAAAATGTAGATCCATCTCATTCCCGCCACGAGCATCATGACGAGAACAATGCCTACCAGCGTAATTGCTGTGGACAGATTCGGCTGCTTGACGATGAGCATTGCAAAGACTCCCGTCACCACGAGTATCGGAAGCATGCCCCGTGTGAATGACCTGATTTTCTTGGTGTTCTCCGAGCAGAACCAGGCGATGAAGAAGATCATGCCCATCTTGGCAATCTCACCCGGCATGATGGAAATCGGACCAAGCCTGATCCATCTGGTGGCGTCATTGGCCTCCGATCCGAGAGGAGTAAGAACAAGCACCAGAAGCATAAAGCAAATTCCCAGGAGCCCCAGAATCAGAACCTTATTGTTCCACTTTCTGTAATCCACAAGGATTCCGAAACACATAAGGACCAACCCGAGTACGACCCATATTCCATCACGGACGAGATAATAGAACGGATTCCCGTTCTCACTGATCGAAAAATAGTAGCTGGCGCTGAACACCATAATAAGCCCGTACACCGCCAGGGCTATGGTCACCGTCAGCATCATGAAATCCACTTCCTTGATCTGTTCAATAATCTGTATTTTATTTCTTTCGTTTAGAGTTTCTGAACGCATTCCTTGAAGTGATCTCCTCTTTGTTCGAAGTTATCATACATATCCCAGCTTGCGCACGCAGGTGAAAGCAGGACAACATCTCCGGGCTGGGCTTTTTCCCAAGCGGCCCTGACGCATCCTTCCATATCATCCGCAACTGTAATATTCGTGAATCCGGCAGCCTCCGCAGCAGCCTTGATCTTAGGAGCGGTTTTCCCCATGAGAACGAGTTCCTTTACTCTTCCCGGGAATACGCCTATGAATTCCTCATACGATGCGCCTTTATCATATCCGCCCGCTATGAGGATGATGTTTTCTTTCATCGCTTCGATCGCTTTGATCGCAGCGTCGGTGTTCGTGCCCTTAGAATCGTTTACGAATCTCACGCCGTCCTTCTCACCGCACAGCTCAATTCTATGTTCAACACCAGCAAATGCTTTCATGGTCTTACCGATCACCTCCGGATCGATTCCTCCGAAGTAACAGACTGCCGCTGCCGCAAGGGCGTTTTCGAGATTGTGCGTGCCCGGAATCTTCAGTTCATCCGTCCCGCAGATATCTATCTCTTCCCCTGCTTCATTTTTGATGACGATTCTTCCGGCCTTCACAAAGGCACCGAATTCCAGTTCACACTTTCTGCTGAACGGCACGATTCTGGCGCGGTGTCCTTCTCTCTCCGCCAGTTCGAAGGATGCTTCATCATCATAGTTCAGTACACAGTACTGATCCTCGCTCTGGTTGGCGAAAATCCGCGCCTTAGCCCTTCCGTAGTTTTCCATGGTCTTGTGCCGGTCCATGTGATCCGGAGTCAGGTTGAGTATGGCTGAAACCACGGGCTGGAAATCCCTGACGGTCTCCAGCTGGAAACTGCTCACCTCTGTGATCATCCAGGTGTCCTCACCTGCGCTTAAAGCATCCGCGGCAATCGCATTGCCGATATTGCCTCCGACGATCGTGTCCCTGCCTGAAGCCTTGTATATTTCACCCACCAGTGTTGTCGTGGTGGTCTTGCCGTTCGTTCCGGTGATGGCTACGAATCTGCCTTTGCAGAGTCTGTAAGCCAGTTCAAGTTCGCCTATGATTTCTGCGCCTGATGCCTTTGCATCTTCCACGAATGAGAGTGTGGGCGGAACTCCCGGGGAAAGAACCAGCATATCGAAGCCTGACATATCTTCAGGAATGCAGCCAAGATACGCTGTCACACCTGAAGCCTTCATTTCGTTTAAGAACTCCTCCTCAAAAGCTGACGCGTCCTTGCTGTCCTGAATGCTTACGACTGCGCCCTCTCTGATGAGCGCATCAGCAGCCGCTCTGCCTGATCTCCCCATTCCTACTATAAGTGCTTTTAGGTCTTTCATTATCTATCTCCTATATCATCAGCGCTGCAACTGCGCAGCATACGAAAGTAAATGCCCAGAACATCTTAACGACTGAAGTCTCTTTCATTCCGCACATCTCGAAATGATGATGAATCGGTGCCATCTTGAATATTCTCTTGCCGTGAGTCAGTTTGAAGTACGTTACCTGCAGGACCACCGAAAGCGCTTCGATAACGTATACGAGTCCTGCGACAATCAGCAGCAATTCCAGTTTCATAACGATCGCCGCCGCTACGACTCCGCCGCCGAGTGCAAGGGATCCCGTGTCTCCCATAAACACTTTAGCCGGATTCTTGTTGAACACAAGAAATCCAAGACACCCTCCGGCAAGCGCGGCGAAGAAGAATGTTTCGGATGCGTTTCCTATGAATGCTCCGTATTTGATGAACGCGCCGCCCATAAATCCTGCGTAGGTGAAGAACAGCGCCACCAGAGTAGTCACTCCCGCAGCCAGTCCGTCCAAACCGTCTGTCAGATTCACCGCATTTGTCATCGCCAATACCGCAAAGGCAACAAAGACATAGTACCAAACGCCGAAATCAATAAATACATCTGCGATCGGAATGAAGACACTTGTTCCAAATGCGGAATATCTGGCGAAGAAGATCGCGAACGCTATTGCTATAATCATCTGCAGTGCGAATTTCTGCTTTGCAGTAAGTCCTTCGTTCTCCTTCTTGATGACTTTTCTGTAGTCGTCGATAAATCCTATCATTCCATAGCCGGCGAATACAAGCAGAATCAGCAGTTCGTCTCCGAGGGTTCCGCCGAATGCCACTGCGCCGATGAGTCCCATCAGGCATGTGGAAATGATGATACTGATGCCTCCCATGCTCGGCGTTCCCGCCTTGGAGTAGTGGGATTTAAGTCCTTCTTCCCGGATGTTCTGCCCCGCTTTCCGTCTCAGGACAGGTATCTCAGCCCAGGTAAGTATCACTGAAAAAATGAATGTTGCTGCTATTATTATTAAAATGTGTATCGCATGTATATTCATAACACCCTCAGCCTGTCTACTATTTCTTCAAGATGCATCCCTCTGGAGGCTTTAACGAGAACGAGGTCACCCGGTTTGATGTGATCATGGATCACGTTCAAAAAAGTTTCCTTATCCGGGAAGTGAGTCCCGTTTCCGCCTTCCGCTATGTTCTCCGCAAGATCACCAATGGTCAGGAGGCTGTCGACGCCCAGTTTTGCCGCATGCTCTCCTACCTTGCGGTGAAGCTGCGCTTCATCAGGTCCAAGTTCAAACATATCGCCCAGGATGGCCACTCTGCGCTCCCCCTTGCTCTTTGACAGAACATCGAGTGCGCTCATCATGGAATCCGGATTCGCGTTATATGTGTCGTCAATGATTCTGACGTTAACACCTTCGATCAGCCTCAGCCTGCTGCCTGTGAGTTCCGCCTTTTTCAGGCCTTCAGCCCCTTCCCGAATGCTGACGCCGAACTGCCTTCCGACAGCGAGTGCAATCGCCGCATTGACAGCATTGTGGGCTCCGGCCGTCGGAAGTTCTATGCCGGTCTTTTCTCTATGCCCGTTCTCCTCATATTCGATATTGAATCGAATCCCTTCGATGCCGTTATCTTCAACCTCGGAGATGCGCAGGTCGGCGTTTTCACCTTTACCAACTTCAATCTGCGCGTAGTTACCGGCGGTCCTCGCTTTTGTCAGGAACTCGTCGTCCCCTGCAAAAACCAGTGTGCCGCCGTCTTTTGCAGGCAGGATGTTCTTCGCGATCTCCATCTTCGCCCGGAAGATGCCTTCCCTGCTCCCCAGTTTCTCCATATGGGCGATGCCTATATTGGTAATGACTCCTATCTCAGGTTTTACGATACCGCTCAGGTATTCGATCTCCCCGAAGGCGTCCATTCCCATCTCCAGAACCGCTGCTTCTATATTTTCATCGAACTGGAATACTGAAAGCGGAATTCCTATGTTGTTATTGTAGTTTTTCAGATTTCTCCCGCAGTTGTATTTCTCACTGAGGACAAAGTAGATCATGTCCCTTGTGGATGTCTTCCCTACGCTTCCCGTAACGGCCGCGCGTCTGATGTTGAGACTGTCCAGATACCAGGAAGCGATTTTCCCCATGGCCTCTATGGTGTCATCGACCAGTATCACATTCACGTCTGCGTCTTTCGGACACTCCTCCGCATTTGATATCAGGAGCGCCGGGCATCCGCCTTCGATAACCTGGGAGATGAACCTGTGTCCGTCGTGGTTTTCGCCTTTCACGGCCACGAACATATCATCTGGGCCCACCTCTCTGGAATCATGCTTTATCCCTGTTATAGACCTCCTGCTGCCGCATACTATCAGTTTGCCGCCTGAGGCTTTTGCAATCTGTTCTATATCCGTCTTTTTCATTGTTCTTTATCAGTTGCTCCTGTAGAGGAATACCTTGGTGCCTTTTTTGACTGTGCTGCCCGCTGTAGGATACTGTTTCACGACTACGAAGTCCTCCTCACCGCTTTCGCTCATGTCATATCCCAGATCCTCTCCGGCGAGAATTCCTATGGCGTCTTCGGCCGACTGTCCAACAACATCAGGAACATCGACCTTCTCGCCTTCATCGTCGTTATCCGCATCGTCCGGCTGTATGTTGAGGTACTTGAGAGATTTGCCTAGTATCTCGCTGACTGCAGGACCGGCCGTCAGACTTCCGTAGTGGGCGCCCTTAGGGCTGTCCGCTATAACGAGGACGGTAAGTTTCGGGTCCGTCATCGGCGCCATGCCGAGACAGGATGAATAGGTGTAATCACTATATCCGCCTTTGACAGCCTTGTTTGCCGTTCCTGTCTTGCCTCCGACCTTGTAGCCCTTGACTGCGGCAGTGCCTCCGCCGCCTTCTTCAACGACATATTCCATGATTCCGCAGAGCTCGTCCGCCGTTTTCTTGGATACAGTCTTTCTGACTACTTCGGGCTTTATTTCAATCGTCTCGCCCGTCGTTTTATCCGTTATCGCTTTGACGAGGCGCGGCTTCATCAGTTTGCCGTCATTGCCAAGGGATGAAACGGCTGTAACCAGCTGGATCGGGGTCACTGCGACACCCTGTCCGAAGCCCAGCGTGGCGACCCCTACGGGACCTGCTGATTCCTCATCCTGAAGAAGTGCCGTTCCTTCCGCAGGGAAATCTATGCCCGTTGTTCCTGTAATTCCAAAGTTGTCGAGATAATCGTAATACTTGGAAATGCCGACATCCGTCGCAAGTTTGATAAATACCGGGTTGCATGAATTACCAACAGCCTGTGTCAGGTTCTGTGTTCCGTGCCCGCCCGTATTCCAGCAGTGAATCGTTTCGCCGGCGACTGTTACTGCTCCGCCGCAGTAGAATGTACTGTCAAGACTTGCCACATCCTCTTCGAGTGCGATTGATGTCGTCAGCAGCTTGAATACAGAACCGGGTTCGTAAACGTCACATATGATCGGATTTCTCCACATCTTGCTCAGGTAGTCGGACTGTTCCTGCTGGGACATGCTCTTGAATTTCGACTTTTCGCTGTCAGACGCAGGCACATACGGATTGTTCGGGTCGAATGTCGGCGTCTGTGCCATTGCGAGGATATTGCCGGTCTCTGTCTCCATGACCACCGCGAACACTCTGTCTGACCTGGTCTTTCTCTGCACCTTCTGAATCGCAGTCTCTGTGTAGCTCTGTACGACCAGATCTATTGTCGTTGTGATGTCACAGCCATTCTCGGCTTCATAGTATCTTTCGTTTTCAGGCGAGTATGACAGTTCCTCACCGTTTGTATCAGTATAATTTACGATTCTTCCCGAAATTCCGCTCAGATAGTTGTTGTACTCCAGTTCAAGACCTGACTGCCCGGTGTTCTCGTCATTGACCATCCCCATGACGTTCGCCGCAAGGGTTCCGTTAGGATATTCCCTCTTGGTTGCCGGCAGGACTGTCACGCCGGCAAGTTTCAGATTCCTGATCTTATCGGCATCATCCTTAATGAGTCCCTTCGCCAAAATCACCTGACCGCTTTCCTTGTTGATCTGTGATTTTACATCATCTGAATCCTTATCCAGAACTTTTGCAAGCTTTTTTGCAGTGGTGTTGATGAGTTTTTTACGTTCTGTCTTTGTATCATATTTTCCGATTTCGGCAGGATAAACATAGACATCGTAGCACTTGACGCTCTGTGCCAGCTTCTCGCCGTTGCAGTCGTAGATCGTGCCCCTTTCGGCTTCGACGGTAATATCCGTCGTCTGCTGTGATAAGGCTCTCTCCTTATATTCTTCCCCCTTGACGAGCTGAATGTATCCGACTCTCAGGGCAGCGATAAGCAGCAGCGCAAACACTAAGATTAGTACGATTATGAGGTTTTTTCTGCTTCTGATGGTTGATGGCATGTCTGCTTTTCTTTCTCCAGTTAAAAAAGTATCCCGGACGCTTAACCCTTATTGTGCGCCCGGGTCTTTCATGATTTTAGTGTCAGTTATATGCTTTTGCCTTTAACATATCGGCAAATCCTTCCTCAGGTGTTTCTGTTGATGAGAGATATACACAGTGCTTTGTGTCCGGATTTTTCATGCCGAGTTCGCTCTTGGCCTGACTCTCTATGTACACTACTGTATTCGAGCTCAGCATCTTCATATCCAGATCTTCTATCTCGCCGATGATTACATCGTTTTCCGCTTTGATGGTGTTGATATCGTATGTGATTTTAGCCGCGTACGAAACCATCACCACAACGGTCATCAGCGCAATGGCTATAGCGACAACAAGCGAAAGCATGATCCGGTGATCGCTCTGGAGTTTGAGAACCATGCCCCTTGCCCGGGCAGCTTCTCTCTCCTGCTTCCGCCGCTCCCTGTGGGAGATGCTTTCCTCTTCCGGTCTCATGTCGAGCCCGTACTTCTGATATTGTTTCTGGTACTCGTACCATTGTTCTGCAGCAATCATTTATCTTTCCCCGTCCATTTCTTCCCGATAACTCTCAGTTTGGCGCTTCGCGCTCTCGGGTTCATTTCAAGTTCTTCTTCGCCGGCTGTGATAGGCCTTCCTGTTACCTTGACCGCGTCTGATACCTTCCCGCATACGCAGACCGGGAATTCAGGCGGGCATGTGCACGGATTGAGTCTCCTGTTGAATGTCTGCTTGACAATTCGGTCTTCCAATGAGTGGAAGGTAATCACGCAAAGCCTTCCGCCGGGATTCAGTACATCGCAGAACTCGTCCACTGCCTTTTCCAGTTGTTCAAGCTCGCTGTTTACTTCTATCCTAATCGCCTGAAACGTTCTCTTCGCCGGATGCGGTCCTTCTCTTCTGGCCGATGCCGGTATGGCTGCCTTGATGATGTCCACAAGCTGCCATGTCGTTTCAATTTTTTTATCTTTCCTGGCTGAGACTATGAAATCAGCTATCCTGCTGGCCCATCTCTCTTCGCCGTAGTTTCTGATGATCTCTGTAAGCTGCTCCTTCGTGTACCCATTGACCACATCGGCTGCAGTCATCGCGTCATCCCTGTCCATCCTCATATCCAGAGGCGCGTCCTGCATATACGAGAAGCCCCGTTCGCTGTTGTCCAGCTGGAAGGACGAAACGCCTATGTCCAGAAGTGCCCCATCGATTCCGGTTATCCCCTCTCTTTCCAATACGTCTTTGATTTCAGCGTAGGTGCTTCTGACAAGTATCTTCCTGCACTTCAGCGGCTCAAGTCTCCTGCCTGCCGCGTCCAGCGCGTCCTGATCGCGGTCTATTCCAATGAGAAGCCCTTTCTCCGAAAGTCTCTGTCCTATTCCGTACGCATGACCTCCGCCGCCCAGCGTGCCGTCTACGTATATCCCGTCCGGCTTGATATTCAGATTTTCCATGCACTCCTCAAACAAAACGGGCACATGCTTGAATTCTATGGTCATGGTTCGGTCTAGAAGTTGAACTTCTCAAGCTTCTCAGCAATCTCGCTGGCGTTGATATCAGCTGCCGTCAGGTCTTCGCCTGCCTGTGCAAAGGCATCCTTCTCCCAGTTCTCCTTGCTCCAGACTTCTATGTTGTCGATATTGCCTATTGTCACAAGTTCCTTCTTAATCCCGGCGTACTCCTTGAGTTCCTGCGGAATCGTCACTCTTCCCTGCTTATCGACATCGCACGTAGCTGCTGACTGGTTGAAGTATCTCCTGATCATTCTCGCTTCGGGATTACTCCTCGGCAGGGCTCTCAGCTCTTCGAGGAACTTCTCCCATTCAGCGACTGTACTGATCGTAAGGCACTTGTCCAGCGACTGGGCGACAACACAACGCCCTCCCAGTTCCTCTCTGAACTTGGCAGGAATAATCAGCCTCGATTTCGAGTCTATTGAGTTTTGATACTTTCCTACGAACATAGCGCCTTACCCGATATTCAAGTCACCAATGAGTAACTTGCCAGCCCTCCCAAACCGGAGAGCTGATCCAAATTACTCTTTGTCTTCTCCATTTTAATCCACTTCTATACCCTTGTCAACCACTTCCCTCCACTTTTCAACATATATAAGTGTGTTTCCTCCACTCGTTCCTCACCCTTTTCTCCACTCGGTTTGCTTGCTATTCAACGACTGCGTAGTATAATGTCTGTATTGATGAATTACTGAGGGAGGATCGAGAGATGCCAACACCTGATCCTGTGGCTTTCACAGTATTTGGCCTTGCAATCATGTGGTACGCCATATTTGTCACCTGCGGCATCATACTGGCGGCGGTGATCGTCTATTTGCGTGCGCCTAAACACGGCATAGACAGGGACAACCTCCTCAACTTCATCATCATCTGCGTGCCGATCGGAATCATCGGCGCCAGAGCGTACTATGTAATCTTCAACTGGAGTCACTACGCAGGCGATATCGGTAAGATTCTGAACATCAGAGCGGGCGGACTGGCTGTTCACGGCGGACTGCTCGCCGGGCTGGCGGCAGCCGCTGTATTATGTCTGATCTGGAAGATCCGTCCTTTGAACCTAATGGATCTTTGCGTTCCTGCGATTGCGCTGGCCCAGTCCATAGGGAGATGGGGAAACTACTTCAACGGAGAAGCCCACGGGGGTCCGACAGATCTTCCATGGGCTGTTATCATCGATGGTCAGACTTATCATCCGACCTTCCTCTATGAATCGATCTGGTGCTTCATCCTGTTCATCATTCTTCTGCTGGTGGACAATCATCGGAAATTTGAGGGACAGGTGCTGCTGCTTTACGGCATACTCTATTCCTGCGAGCGGTTCTTCGTGGAAGCGCTCCGGACCGACAGTCTGATGATCGGCCCGTTTAAGCAGGCACAGGTGCTGAGCCTTGTTATCATCGCCGTATGCCTGATCTGTTACATCATCCTGAACGCCAGAAGCCGCGCGGGCAAAAGCAGCAAACACAGCGGATAAACATAGGTTATCCAATCACATATCATCCGCTTCAGAAAGGAGAAAAAATGGAAACCATCAATCAACAAGGTCCGGCAAAGCAAGTCGACAACCTGAAAAAAATCAAAATGTCGCCTGTCCGGATGGCAGGCATGCTCTTCTGCCTGACGGCAGCGGGCGCCTTCGGCATCGAGGATATGGTCTCTATGAGCGGTCCGGGACTGACCATCGCCATGCTGATCATCTTCGCGATCATATGGGCGCATCCCATTTCCCAAATCGTTTCGGAGCTCAGCGCCATCATGCCTTCAGAAGGCGGTATCTACGTCTGGGTCAAAGAAGCCCTCGGTGAATTCTGGGGATTCTGCACCGGCTGGTGGGGCGTGCTGAACACATACCTCGGTCTGTCCGTGTATGTCGTGCTCGTTGCGGACTACGCTTCGAAATTCATCCCTGCACTGCAGCAGCCGGTTATGCGTTTCACTGTAGAGCTGCTGATTGTCGTACTGTTCGTCGCGCTGAACCTAAAGGGACTGACCGACGTCGCATGGGTCAACACAGTATTCTCAATCCTGATTCTTGTTGCCTTTGCAGTCGTCACGGTCGTAGGATTCGCCAACTGGAACTACAATCCGGTCGAACCGTTCACACCGGACGGACAGTCCTGGGTCGACAGCCTGGGCGGCAGTATCTGCATTGTCATCTGGATGTACTGTGGGTACGAAAGCATATCCAATATGGGCGGCGAGATCGAAAACCCAGAAGTTATCCCGAAGGGATTCCGGCTCGTCATGCCGATCATCGCTCTCAGTTATATATTGCCGACTCTGGCAGGACTTGTCTCCATCGGCCACTGGGATGAATGGGGAACTGACGGTCTCGGATACGGTGATGTTCTGACCCAGTGCCTTGGATACGGATGGGGCGTAGGCTTCCTGGCTGTAGCAATCCTGTCGCAGCTGGCTCTGTTCAACGCATATATTGCATCCGGTTCACGTGCGTTCTTCGTTATCGCGGATGACAACCTGATGCCGAAGTTCCTGACGAGAACAAGCAAAAAGACCGGACTGCCGGTGCTTTCGATTCTGCTGCTCGGAGTCTTCACAACAATCACCATGAACTTCAACTTCGATACACTCATGGTCATGACCGGCCCGCTGATGATGATCGTATATGTCAATCTGTTCATTACTCTCATCGTCATCCGCAAGAAATACCCGGTCGAAGAGCGGAACTGCTGGTACATCAAAGGTCCTAAGATCAAGATCTGGCTGTACGCCTGTGTGCCGATGTTCATCACTCTCGTCGCTACACTGGTCAACGGAACGCAGTTCTTCCTGCTGGGGCTGATATGGCTCTTCACGGCGGTGCTGTTCTACATATTGTTCAAAACCACCTGCGGCGGTCTCTACAAGGATGACCCTGAGAAGTATCCGATCAACCTCAGGACGCGTCTGGCAAAGGGCGATGTCACCAGAATCGGTGTTTATGTATTCGCCTTTGGTCTTTACTGCCTCTTGGGCGCCGTCTTCCTTCCTTGGTATGAAGGATCCTGGGGTCCGGAATACTATGCAGATTACTACGGTGCGGACCATCTGATCGGCAATTTCTGGCTCATGATCAAAATCTGCAGAGTCAGCGGTATCTGCTCGACCATAGCAGGACTGATTCTGCTCTTCCTGGGTAAAAAATACGACCCTTCAAAGTAAAATCAGGAGAACAAGATGACTTGCGTAACAACTCAGCATTCTGTACCCGACAGGCTCTCCGCCTTGCGGGATCTCATGTGCGCAAAGGCAATCGATGCGTGCATCGTCCCGACCGGAGATCCGCACATGTCGGAGTACACGAGCGATCATTATAAAACACGGGAATTCATCACAGGCTTTACAGGTTCCGCAGGTACTGCTGTCATCACCATGGATGACGCCGGTCTGTGGACGGACAGCCGTTACTTCCTGCAGGCGGCCGACCAGCTCACGGGAAGCGGAATCACTCTGTATAAACACGGTCTGCCGGACACGATGAAAATACATGAGTATCTGCTGCAAAAGCTGCAGCCGGGCGGCGCGATCTGCGTTGACGGACGTCTGGTCAGCAGTGCCTGGGCGGATAAACTGCGCAGGGACACCTCTGCAGGCAGGTTTAATCTGTGCACGGATATGGATCTGATCGGTGAGATCTGGGCTGACCGTCCGGCAGCTGAATTCAACCAGGTCCATGAATATCCTCTGCTCTACGCAGGCGTTTCCCGAAGGGAAAAGGTCTTGGCCATAAGAGAAGATATGTCGAAGGCCGGTGCTGATGTGCTGGTGCTTTCCATGCTCAGTGACATCGCGTGGCTCATGAATCTGCGCGGCAGTGATGTGATGTGCAATCCGGTGTTCTTCAGTTTTGTCATCATCACGCCGGACAGGGTGTTCCTCTACGCCGACGCTGATGCCATTGCGCCGGAACTCAAAGAGTCGCTTTGCAGCGACGGTGTTGAACTTCGCCCTTATGATTGTTTTTATGATGATCTTGGCGATATAGATGACCCGGCTGTTATGCTGGACCGCGAGACCTGCAGTGAATTGATTCTGCAGTCTCTGCCGGAGGACATCAGGGTGATAAATGAATACAGCCCCGCCATGAAGAGAAAGGCGGTCAAGAATCCAACAGAAATCAGAGGGATCCGTTCCGCGCATCTTAAGGATGGCGTCGCTGTGTGCAGGTTTCTGTACTGGCTGAAGACGAATGCTGAAAAAGCTGCCGCGACCCGGTCGGAGATGGGCATCACCGAGATTTCCGCTGCGCAAAAGCTCCATGGATTCCGCGCAGATCAGGATCTGTTCATGGGTGACAGTTTCGAAGCAATCGTCGGGTACGGTCCGCATGCGGCCATTGTGCACTACTGTGCAACGCCTGAGAGCAACGCCGCCCTCGAACCTCATGGAATGGTTCTGATCGATTCCGGCGGGCAATATCTGGACGGTACCACCGACATCACCAGAACGGTAGTGCTCGGTCCGGTCACCGACAGGGAAAAAAAGCTCTTCACCGCCGTTCTCCGCGGTCATATCAATCTGGCAAAAGCAGTTTTCCCAAAAGGTCTGAGCGGTGCAAATCTCGATTATCTGGCCCACGAGCCCCTTTGGAAGATGGGGCTGGACTACCGCCACAGCACCGGCCACGGTGTCGGGCATTATCTGAACGTCCACGAGGATCCAAATGAAATCTACTGGGACGAAACAGATATGATTCCTCCTATGCCTCCTTTTGAAGAAGGCATGCTGACTTCCGATGAACCCGGATATTATGAAGATGGTCAGTTCGGCATCCGGCATGAAAATCTGATTCTGTCAGTTTCAGGAGCCAAAACGGATTTCGGTGAGTTTATTGAATTTGAACCGGTTACACTTGTGCCGTTTGATCTGGACGGAATCAAAGCGGAACTGATGCAGCCTGATGAGAGAGAGTTCCTCAATTCCTATCATCAGACAGTATATGAAAAAATCGCCCCTCATCTGAACGATGAAGAGCGACTTTGGCTGCGTAATGCGACGCGGGCGATATAAACGCCCGCTCTTTTTTTATACGTTGAACAGGAAGTGGCAGATGTCGCCGTCCTTCACTTCGTACTCCTTGCCCTCTGAACGGAGCCATCCGTGCTCCTTCGCGGCGCTCAGTTTGCCGCCTGCCTCCATGAGCTTGTCATAGGATATGGTCTCAGCACGGATAAACCCTTTCTCAAAGTCCGTGTGAATCTTTCCTGCTGCCTGCGGAGCCAGCGTCCCCCGCTTGATGGTCCATGCGCGGGTCTCATCTTCGCCTGTTGTGATGAATGAAATCAGATCCAGCAGAGCATACGATGATTTGATCAGCTTATCCAGACCGGATTCACCAATACCGAGTTCCTCAAGGAACAGATCTCTTTCCTCATCATCAAGTTCCGCAAGCTCGGCTTCCACCTTAGCGCTGATGACAACAACCTGTGACCCTTCTGCCTCCGCGATGGTGCGGACTGCCTTGACATATTCATTCTCTTCGCTGTCATCCGCCGCATCGTCCTCGGACACATTGGCAGCGTAGATGACCGGTTTATAAGTGAGCAGATCCAGACTCTTGACGAAATTCTCTTCCTCCTCGTCCAGTTCCAGCGTCCTGGCCACTTTGCCGGCGCCCAGATGAGCGTTGATCTTTTCGAGAAGATCGATTTCCTTCTGGAGTGACTTGTCGCCTTTGAGCATTTTTGTCGCTTTTGCAATGCGGCGTTCAATCACTTCCATGTCGGCAAGAATCAGCTCCATGTTGATGGTCTCGATGTCAGAAGCCGGATCAATATGCCCGTCTACATGTACGACATTCTCGTCCTCAAAGCAACGGACCACGTGCACGATTGCCTCCACGTTCCGGATATGCCCCAGGAACTTGTTGCCCAGACCTTCGCCCTGGCTGGCGCCCTTGACAAGTCCGGCGATATCGCAGAACTCGATGGTCGTGTAGATTGTCTTCTTCGAATGGTATATCTCTGATAGTTTCGTCACGCGCTCATCCGGCACAGTAACGACGCCCACATTCGGTTCGATTGTACAGAACGGATAATTGGCCGCTTCTGCTCCGGCTTTTGTGATTGCATTGAACAGTGTGCTCTTGCCTACATTCGGCAGCCCTACGATACCCAGTTTCATTGTTTTTATCTCCTTAACTATTCCCTTGCTCTAAACAGATCCGGTCTGCCAGCTTATTCCGCTATCTTCACGAAAACACACTCCTGGCACTGTTCGTCTGCAGCGCCGGTCCAGAGCAGCTTGCCGTCGTCTGAGATTTCGAAGTATCCCGAGCCGTTCTCATAGACGAGCGTCTCCTCGGCGCCGCCGCCTACTTCTTCATCTCCGGTGCCCTCCTCATCCGTATCATCTGAATAAATGAGTTCGGTGTATGCACAGTCACTGTAGACCAGTTTATTGCCTTCCTTCACTGCATTCATCGTCCACTGGGCGGCGGAAGTCGCAGAGCCGCTCCACATCACCGTAATATTGAGACTCTGACTTTCTGTGTTCGCTATCACAGCAGCAGACGCGCGCTGGCTTACTTCATCCTGGTATTCGCCGGCCAGATTGACGTATTCGTCAACTGTCTTTGCAACGTCGGTTGTTTCTTCCTCAGCAGGCTGGGTGCTCTCTTCTTCCGCAACAGTCGTCTGCTCCCCATCCTGTCCCTCCGTGGTTTCATCGCATGCTGTCAGGAACAGTGAAAAACCGATTGCCATGACCAATGTCATCATGAGTGCAATTATTTTCTTCGTCTTCATTCTCATTCCTCCCTTTCTGTTGGGTCAAACGATAATCTATTTCTCTGCAAGCCGGCGGGCAAAAGCCCTGACCCCTGCTTTTTTCTCCTCATCCGGGAATGACGTCCGGTAACCCATGTGGCGGGCTATATATGCCCCTGCGTACACAAGCTGAGAGTGCTTGCAGTATCTCCTGATGCCCTCTTCAAGAAGGTCCGTTCCCTTATCAGGCGGATACCCGCAGGTGGCGATGAGCGCCATCTTCCTGCCCTTCCAAAGCGATGGCCCTCTCTTATTCAGCGGCTGACCGTCATCATCCGTCTGCCCGTCCTTATCAGGCGTTCCATAGTATTTGTTCAGAGCATAAACGCATCTGTCGAGCAAAGCCTTGGCAGGCGCCGTGCAATACCAGGAATAGACAGGTGTCGCTAGCACAACAGTGCGGGCGTTCAGAATCTCATCGAACACCTCGTCATCACCCAGCGCACAGGCCGGACGTGTCCAGTCTCTCTGACAGGATCGGCACGCAATACACCCTCTCATGTTCAGATCATATAGATCAAGGGTTTTAACACTTTTGCCCATGGAAACGAGCTCGTCCGTGAATTCGCCTGCGAGCCAGTTTGTGTTCCCTTTTTTCCGCGGACTTGCCGCTAAAATAAGTACATCTGTCATATGGGTGAGTATAGCACAGGAAATCCATAAAATGTAAAACATTAACAATTATTAAAGACCTATTCTGTTGGCAAAGTCCACAACATGTAGTAAAATTACCATGTCGTTAACTAAATCATGTAAATCAGCATTATGGGAGGAATGAGTATGAAGTGCCCTTATTGCGAAAATGAAGACAGCAAAGTAATCGATTCCCGTCACACGGAAGATGGACGCGCTATCAGAAGAAGGCGTGAATGTGAGAAGTGCGGCAGAAGATTCACCACATACGAGAAAATCGAAGAGATGATTCTCATGGTCATCAAGAAGGATGGCAGCCGCCAGGCCTTTGACAGAAACAAACTTCTCAACGGAATCATCCGCGCATGCGAGAAGCGTCCTGTCTCCATTGCTGAAATGGAGAAGATCGTTGACGATATTGAACGCGGTCTCAATAACACAATGGAGAAAGAAGTGGACAGCAAACTCATCGGCGAACTCGTCATGGAAAAGCTCAAGGACATCGACGAAGTCGCATATGTACGTTTCGCATCTGTATACAGACAGTTCACTGACGTCAACACTTTCGTTAAGGAAGTCGAAAGTCTTCTCAACACCAAGAAGAACCGCTGAGAGAGAATGCCATGGAAAACATATTCAGAATTGCAATCGACGGGCCGAGCGGCGCAGGCAAAAGCACTATCGCTAAGGCTGTAGCAAAGGCTCTGAACATAGACTATATTGATACTGGTGCAATGTACCGTGCAGTCGGATTCAAAATGAACCGGGACGGCGTGCCGTTCGATGCTGATGACCCTGCTTTGGAGGCTATGCTTGCTAATACAGACATTGACTTTGTCCGCGGGGATATCATTCTCGACGGCGAGGTGGTCAACGATGTGATCAGAACGCCTGAGGTTTCCATGCTGGCGTCACAGTGCTCTTCTCTGGCGCCTGTCCGCGAGAAACTCGTGGAAATCCAGCGTGGAATGGGCATGAGAAAAAGTGTGATCATGGACGGCCGCGACATAGGCACCAACGTACTCAAGGATGCGGAGTTCAAAATCTTCCTGACCGCTTCCGCTGAAGAGCGTGCAAGCCGGAGGTTTAAGGAACTCCAGGAAAAAGGCGAGACCCAAACCTACGAAGAAGTCCTCGAAGATATTAAACAGCGTGACTACAATGATATGACCAGAGAACTCAATCCACTCTGCAAGGCGGATGACGCTATAGAGGTCGACACCACAGGTCACGGTATCGAAGAGGTCGTCGATACGGTGCTGGACATCATCAGAAATGAGGAATAAACATATCCGAACCAGATAATTATCATCAAAAATTCACCAAATAAAAAGACTGCGCACAAGGCGCAGTCTTTTTGTAATTTCTCTTACTTCTGGTGGCATCCAAGCGGCAGCTTAGGATATCCATCCTTGTATTCGCCGGTTTCAAGTCTGTTGAAGTAATCTTTAACAGCCCTTGCAGCAACGCCGTTGAGCAGTACCAGACCGATGAGGTTCGGTGCAGCCATCAGAGCGTTGAAGATGTCAGCTACAGTCCATACCTGTGAGAGAGTAAGGAACGGGCC
>CACYBO010000134.1 GCA_902772685.1 uncultured Eubacteriales bacterium
CGTCATAGGCAAAAACCAGAACACCATCGAGGAAGTCAACAGAGAATATGTTGAAGAGAACAACATCAGCGTCGTCCGCCGGCTCACAGGCGGCGGCGCTGTGTTCCACGATATGGGGAACGTGAACTATACAGTTATCCAGCAGTATCGTGAGGGGCTGTTCTCCAACTATGCATATTTTACGGAGACAGTTCGTGACTTCCTGCAGAGTCTGGGCGTCTGCGCCGAGCTGAGCGGAAGGAACGATCTGCTGATCGACGGGAAGAAGTTTTCGGGAAACGCCCAATGTGTCAGAAACGGCAGAATGATGCATCACGGGACCCTCATGTTCAGTTCCGACGTGAAGGACATCTCCGGGGCTCTCACGCCGAACGTCAAAAAATATGAAAGCAAAGGCGTCAAATCCGTTCAGTCCCGCGTGACGAATATCGCGTCCCACCTGCCGGTGGAGTCTGCAGGCATGGACACGGAGGAGTTTCTGCAGCGCCTGTATGCGTTCTACCGGCAGCGCTTTCCGGATGCGGTTCCCTATGAACTGACTGCAGCGAATCAGGCTGCCATCCGGAAACTGGCCGATGAAAAGTACTCCACCTGGGAGTGGAACTACGGAGCCTCTCCTGCCTTTGCGGTATCTGCCGGCAGGAAATATGCCTTCGGGCTGGTGGATGTCAGACTGAATGTCGTCCGCGGGCGCATCAAAGACATCCGCATCTTCGGCGACTACTTCGGGGTCAGGAGCATCTCTGAACTCGAAGAACTTCTGACGGGAATAGAGTACCGGCAGGAGGCGATTGCCGATTCATTTTCCCGTGTCGCCCTCGAGGATTATATCAGCGGTATGACCGCAGAAAAACTGGCACAACTTATCGCGGCGGGTGTATAACAGCTCCCAGGCAGGCCCCATGATTCAAAAGTATGAGACAGGGAATCCGGAAAAGACAAACTCCGGATTCCCTGTTTTGATGGAACCTGTAAATGATTCAATTTTATTAAGAATCCCGTTTGAGGACTGAAAAAGCTGTAAAATACTATTGCGTATATGTTGAATCTTAGAGATGGATTTTGCGAAAGAAGTGAACGGTAACATGAAGTTGATGAATACAATGAAAACAAGAAAGATAGTATGCAGTGTCGTGACTGCTTTTGTGATGGCCTTTACGGTGTTTGGCTGCACAGGTCTGTCCTTTGCCGCGGAAGAAGAACCTGAAACGGAAGCGGCGGCCGTCGTTGCGCCGGCAGGGCAGGAGGATTTGACCGCTCCGGCAGAAGCAGCCGATCCGGATGAGAATACCATCCCGGACGAAATCACAAATCCCGATGAGATGACCGAATCCGATGAAGGATCGGTTCCTGACGAGAACACGGATCCTGATGAGACACAAACTGCCGAAGACACGGTGGAAACGATGGGAGAGACGGGCCTCGCCGCGCCGGCTACAAAAACGCCGACCCCCGGATACAGAAAGGTGACGCTGTCATGGAACGCGGTCAGCCCGGAGAACAAGGGAGAAATCTCTTATAACATCTACGATTCTGATAAAAAGCTGATCAAGTCTAATCTTACGACGCTGACGGCCAGCATCACAGGCCTTTCGCCAAGAAGCGCTTCCTACACCTACTACATCACGGCTGTCGAAAAGACTGCTGACGGCACCAAGGAATCAAAGTCCAAGGCGTTTGCGGCGGTAAAGACAAAGGACTTCAGCACGCTGAAACTGACCGGACTCGCTGCCGACCCGGGGTACAAAGCTGTTCTTCTCGAGTGGAACAGGGTGGATGGCGCCACAGGATATAAGATCTATTGGAGAAAAGGCGGTGAACGCGGCAACATCGACGCCAAGGGCAAATGTTCCGACGGCCGTACCCTCAAGACTGTAAGATCAAAGAAAACCAGAAAATATGAAGTCGTTTCGAAACCCGGCAAGTATAAGCTCCTCACAACAGTCAAGGATCCGGGAAAAGGCAAGAAGGTCACCTTTGACAAACGCGGATTGAAAATCATGAACCACACATACGTGTATTTCTATCAGTTCATGATCGTGCCGTATTTCAAG
>CACYBO010000135.1 GCA_902772685.1 uncultured Eubacteriales bacterium
CAGTTGATCTGGTCATAAATGTGTTGCCGCATGCGCAAGTTACTTTACATTCCTTATACTCAGGATGGATTCCTTTTTTCATGCTTTTCACTTCCTTTCTGCCCTGACGAGCCGTCTTATCTGCTCTCGCGAGCCTTCATATAGTATCACACTTTCCAACGTCGGTCAATGATTTTTGCAAGCAGTGATTTTTTGACCGTGATAGCCCGTTCCGGGCACATCTCCTGACAGCAGTAACACTTGATGCATCGGGAGTAATCGTACTCTGCGACCGGTCTCGAATAAATATCATTTCTGATGGAAATAGCTTTGTTTTCAAGCGGACAAGTCTCCACGCAGATGCCGCAGCCGACGCACTTCCTCTTTATCACGATGGGCTTCTTTCCGGCAAATCTGCCCACCAATGGCATCATGCTCATGGATCCGCGGAAATCTCTGCTCCTCTGGACGTTGAAATCCTTGTCCGCATACTTCACTTCGAGTTCATCGACCGTGATGACAGCGCCTTCCCGCTGCATGGGAACCCCGCCCAGGAGAATCTCTATTTCACCGTCGTCCCATGTGCCGACGCCCGCATCCATGCAGGCGGTATTCGTTGCAACCAATTCAGGATCCAGATAAATCAGGTTGCAGAACACGGCGTCCAAAGCGACCGGATCCTTTGAAACAAGCAAGGCATTGATGTGAGTTGGATCTCCGGAACCCGGACCGTTGCCCTCCATAGCGACGATTCCATCCATAATATGCAGGCAGGGTCTTACCAGACCGTTCAGATCAGCCAGCATTCTGGCAAAATGTTCAGGGCTTTGGAATTTAGCGTGCGATGCTGCTTTATTTATGCTGTAAACACACCCGAAGGTGTTCTTCACTGCACCGGTGATCCTCGTCAGCTGGTGTGTCTTCATTTTGCAGACGTTCACAATTACGCCCGCCGGCGCGCTGCCGTCCGCTCCGGTCACTTTAACGACCTCATCGCAGAGAACAAAGTGCTTCGCAACTCTTCCCTCCGGATATTCCACCTCCGTGCCGTGATTGAAATCTCCCTCCCGGATACCCAGTTCATCGGCAACGGCCTTGATCCCGCAGACTTCCGCTGTCTTCACCATTCCGAAGGCCGGATTGCCCGGTGAATCACCATAGGCCAAATTGCTGTAACCTTCTTCCTGCAGCAGTTCTCCTACCGCGCGAAAAACTTCAGGGTGGGTCGTTACGGCCTTTTCCGGAGCCGCCCTGCTCAGAAGATTCGGTTTCAGGAGGATCTCGGCGTTCTTTCCCAGTGTTTTCACTGCTTTCGCATCACCGAAGATACTGTCAAGTCCGCCTAACAGTTCAATCGCTTCCCTGACTGCGCTCCTGACTTTATCCGGTGCGTATGAATCGCACCGTACTACTGCGACTTTTGATTCTCTCGTTCCCATTTCACTCACTTATGCCATAAAATCTCATGGCGTTCTCTCTTGTGATTGCTGCTGTTTCCTCAAAAGACATTTCCTTTATTTCAGCTACTTTGCGCGCTGTGTACTCTACAAACAGCGGCGTATTTCTCTTGCCCCTGAACGGTACCGGCGTCAGATACGGAGCATCCGTTTCAACCAGAAGCCGTTCGATCGGAACTGCGGCGACCATCGCTACCGTCTTCCTGTTGTTCTTATAGGTTACAGGGCCGGCAACACTTATGTATGCTCCCATTTTAACATACTGTTTGCCAAGTTCCGCCGATCCCGAAAAGCAATGGAGCAGAACTCCGGCATGACCGAAATGCTTCTTCCGTTCTTCCGAAAAAGCCCCCTCTTCCTTAAGGATGTCCATCACTTCCTGATCAGCCTCTCTTGCGTGGATGGTGATAGGCATCATCAGTTCATTGGCAAGTCTGATCTGTCTTCTGAACCACTCTCTCTGCGTGTCTCTGTCGCTCAGATCGTAATGGAAGTCGAGACCGATTTCCCCTATGGCCACGACCTTTTCTTCTGCTGCAAGCTGCCGGATCCGTTCCAGCTTCTCCTCGTCCATCGTCTTTGCGTCATGAGGGTGGCACCCAACAGCTGCGTAACACCATGGCCATGTGCCGGCGTGCTCCGCAGCCATTTCAGAACTGGGGAGATCGAAACCAATGTCAACAGCACCGGCCATTCGCCCTTCCTTCACCGCGCTGTCTACACTATAGAAGAGAGCCTGGCGTTCCAGGCTCGTTAAATCTTCATTGTTAAAATGTGTATGCGAATCAAATAACATGTTCTGTGATCCTCCGCACTGCATCCGCTATTCAACGTCTGTTGCTTCGGTTGCTTCAGTCGCTTC
>CACYBO010000136.1 GCA_902772685.1 uncultured Eubacteriales bacterium
ATGCTTGACGATGGTCGGGTCATATTCCTCAAACTCGTTTGCGTGGACTTTGTTCTTGGAAAGCGTCTGCAATGTCAGCGGTGTGATAAATTCCTTCGCGCCATCCGTCATGACAACGTGCACTTCATGTCCGTCCTTGTGCAGACGGTTCGCAATATCCGCCGCCTTGTAAGCGGAGATGCTTCCTGTTACTCCGAGTACGATATACATCTATTTCCCTTTCCTTTCTTCGAGGACGCGGCGCACGATCATCTGCGCAATCTCCTCATTCGTGTTCATGGAATCGTATGACTTGTCTTTGTGAATCAGATAGCCTTTGTGGAAGTCTCTGCCGATTTCTCTCAGGTCGTTTGCCATGACAAAATCGCAGTTGTTCTTCTGCAAAAGCCTGTATCCTACATCAATCAATTCTTCATGCGGTACGCCGCTGAGAAGCTTGAATCCAACCAGCGTTGTATCCGGGCTCGTCTGCTTGATGGTGCTGATCACCTTCGGCGAGCGTTTCATGTGGATGATCAGATCATCGATGTCGGAGCTGATTTTGTTGCCGCTCAGATCCTGTGCATGCTCCGGATCTTCTTTTCCCATGAGTTTATCAAGCGTCGTCACCTGATGCACCATATAATCGCTGACCGCCATGGCGTGGATGACTGCGTCGATTTTGTCCTTCTTCAGAACTCTCGTCAGATTCTCCTGCAGGTCCATGACGCCGCCGATTTCAATCGGCTCGACCTTATCGGCTTCCGGCCAGACAGCCCGCTTGCCGTGCAGATAATAAATCTTCTCGATTTCATCCTCTTTCGCGAACGCGCTTCCTATTGCAAAACCAAGGCTTCCTGTTGAAGAATTTGTAATGGTTCTGACGTCATCGATCCGTTCGCTTGTTCCGCCTGCTGTAATCACTATTTTCATGGATTTTGCACCGCTCCTTCCCGACCTGTTTCACTCTATTCTTCCACAGCCTACCCCATCATAAAATTATATGGTCTTAGCCCCTGCGGTGTCAAGAATTTGACATCGCCTTCCGGGTAAGCTATCATTGCGTTGTGAGAAGTCAGATCGAAAGATTGAGATTGCCACCCTAAGGGCTGGCAATCTTTTTTTAACGGGTCATCTACCGTCAACGACAAGGAGGACGTCATGAGTATCTATTTATACTGGCCGATAGCTCTTGCGATTCTGTCGGATATCGTTTACCAGATAGCCGCAAAATCTACGCCGCAGGGTCTGAATCCGTTCGCATCTTTAACCATCACTTACCTGATCGGAGCTGCTGTTTCGGCTGTTATCTTTTTTGCCATGACTAAAGGCGGCAACATCCTTCAGGAGTGGAGCCACGCCAACTGGACCATGATCATCCTGGGATTTGCGATTGTCGGACTGGAAGCCGGGGCAATCTATATGTACCGGGTGGGCTGGAATGTCAACACTGGCTATATAGTTAAAGCATGTATTATGGCGGTAGCCCTGCTTTTGGTCGGATATTTTCTCTACAAAGAGCAGATCAGCGTCTCGAAGATCACGGGCATTGCTGTCTGCATGCTCGGTCTGTTCCTGATCAATCGCTAAAGATTTTCTGTTGTGGCATCTGCCTGCTTTTGTGTTACAATGTAGGAAAGTATTTAAAAAAACAATTTGCAGGAGGTTATCATGGCAAAGACAGTTGGTTTCCCAATGATAAGAAACTTCAATGGGGACAGCAGAGACTTTATTCCGGATCTGTTCGCATTCATGGATCGGTATGATAATGTGGAATTCTATCTCGAGGAAGGTTACGGCTCACGCCTCGGTTATACTGCGGAGGATTATCTGAAGGCATCGGACAAGGTCCGCTTCGTCTCAAGAGAAGAATCCTTTGGCAAAGACATTACGATGATTCTGAAAAACCCTGAGCCGGAAGACCTGGAGATGCTGAAAGATGGGTCTGTATATTTCACCATGCTTCACTACGCGACCCGCCCGAAAGTACGCGAAATCATCGCCCGCAAAGGTCTTAAAACATTCGCAATGGATCACATTGTGGATGACAACGGGCTGAGAATATTTGCCGACTACTTCGGTACAGCATTTAACGCCTGTCAGGCAGCGGTCGAGGCACTCAAAGAGAACTACGCGGATTTCTACTCCCCTGACCGTGAACCGATCAAGGCGATTGTCATGGGCGTCGGCGGTGTCGGACAGAACTGCATCCGCTCCCTTGAAATCCTCAGCGACAGAGAATTTCTGGGCAAAGAAGTTCCAGGCATTCTGCCGATCATCTGCACGAGAACCATCACCGGTCATCCTGAAATATTCAATAAAATTATCAGCGGGTGCCATCTGGTCGTCGACGCCACCCAGCGAAGAGATGAGACCGTTTACGTTATGACGAACCAGCAAATCGGGCTTTTGGCTGAAGATGCTGTGCTTCTGGACATCTGCGCTGACCGCTACGACTTCGGCGTCAACCCGCCGCTCGTCAAGGGCATGGAAGGTACTATTACCGGTGGTCCGGGACACACTGTCATCTATCCGGATGATCCCGGATACGCTGAAATAGAAGGTACGGTTGTTGATTCAACAAACCGCCGCGTTACTGTCAGCTGCAACGCATGGCCGGGCATGGACGTACCGCGTTCCGTGCAGGTCTACTACGGGCTCATGAAGAACTATGTGGGTATCATCCTGCAGAAAGAATACGAGGAGATCAGCGAGGACAGCGACAACCTGTTTGAGCGCGGTCTGTACCGTTCGACCTTCCAGTACTTCATGGATCACTGGAGGAAGTAATAGATGAAATCATATAGAAAAGAAATGTGGTTCAATCTGCCGCAGCGGCGCGGTCTGGTGAACATCACCCGCGACGTGCAGCAGGCGATCGATGAGAGCGGCATCAAAGAAGGTCTCTGCCTGGTCAATCCGATGCACATCACCGCAAGTGTCATCATCAATGATGATGAACCGGGACTGCACCGTGACTTCGAAAGACTTCTCGAGCGCTTAGCTCCGGAAAAGCCTTACAGCAATTACGATCACAATGGGTTCGAGGATAACGGCGACGCTCACTGCAAGCGTCAGCTTATGGGTCGTGAGGTTGTCTGCGCCGTTACCGACGGTCAGCTGGATTTCGGTCCATGGGAGCAGATCTTCTATTACGAGCTCGACGGCAAGCGCAATAAACGTGCACTGATCAAAATCATCGGCGAATAAATTCCCCCCTTTACAATGCCGCGGACGTTGTGTTATACTAACGTCCGCGACAAAAGAATATGCTCGATTGGTCAAGTGGTCAAGACGCAGCCCTCTCACGGCTG
>CACYBO010000137.1 GCA_902772685.1 uncultured Eubacteriales bacterium
ATTATCGACGCAGATCACATAATCTCCTGCATCGTGCAGCCTCCTGCACAGGTTGGACCCAATAAATCCTGCTCCTCCTGTTACGATCGTCGTTTTCATGTCTCGTCTTCATTGCTCCTTTCGGCAGTGTCAGGTTTTGTCCTGTCATACGGACCTTTGACAATGTCATTTGCGTATAAATAATGAACGATACTCCGTCTGTCTAGTTTTTTCGATACTTCTTCATGATTATCACTTGCCATAGCTACCACCACGACTTCGTTTTCCGCCGGCTGGTATTCATCAAGCGATATAACTTTAACCCCATAAACCTCATTTGGATTTCCGCTTGGATCAGTTACGATAAATCCCTTAATGCAGAATCCCAATCTGATCAAACGCTGATACAGCCTTTTTCCAATGCGTCCGCACCCATAAATCCAAATATGCATATCCCGATTTAATGATTCAAATATTTTTTCATCGTACTCTTTTTCCCATTCCCGGGTTTTTTGTACATACCGGTAAAATGAATACAGCTTTGCCGATTCTTCATCTTTGAACCACTCTTCCGGATCAGCATTCTGATTAAAAACCGGATACAGTCTGTCAAGGTGACGGAACAAGTGCATCATCAGCATCTCTACGGGATGGTTCTTAATATTTTCTCTTCTTAAAAACGAGAGTAGATGCAGTATACTGATCAGATAACCGTAGAAATTCTCCGGTGCGGCAGGTGTTGTTACAACCGAATTGTCTCTGAACCGGCGGATGAACAAGGGCTTAGGCACATACTTGATTCTGCGCGCAGCCAATACAGCCGCAGTTGTAAAGAACTGATCTTCATGAATAGCATCCTCCGGAAAAAATAAGGAATGATTCATCAAATACGCCCTTTGCCAGAACGTTCTCTGCACCAACACAGTCCAGTCTTTATTATCAAGCATCTCACCTGCCAGAAGCTGCCCCTCACAGGCTTCCGCCGGGTACGTTCCTTTTCTTCTTCCAATGAAGGTCTCAGAATAGCGGTCCTGCAATACTTGACTCTCATAAATCGCCTGAGCGTCAAACAGTATCCCTTCCAGCTGCTCATTCTCCGCAATATCATAAAGCGTTTTCATAGCTTCCGGAACTATCATGTCATCTGAATCCAGAAAGTATACGTATTTGCCGCTCGCCTCTGCTATTCCCAAATTTCGTCCGTACCCTTGTTTCCGGTTTTTTTCCAAATGAAAAACTCTGATCTGAGGATACCTCGCCTCATAATCATCCAGTATCGCCGGGCATCTGTCCGGAGAAGCATCGTCAACGCATATTATTTCGATATCTTCCAACGACTGCGTAAGAACACTATCTAAACATTGTTCCAGATACTGTTCTACGCCATATACAGGAATTACAATCGATACCTTAGGCATGGCTTATCCTCTCGTTATCTATTACTCAATTCATTACGTATTTTCGTAGTGCTCTGCTTTTGTGTATAAGGAAAAAACTGAATGTCTGCTCCCAACTTTCTTAGTTCGCTCCGTTCCCACTCCCAATACGGATTCCCCGCATAGTCATCCCCGGAGAAGAAGCAATCAAACGGCCGCCTGTTCCACTCTTTTATCCGTGATGGATCATCCTTGATTGCCACCACTTCATCCACATATCTGACGGAAGCCAATATCTCCATTCTTTCGTCCAAAGGGATCACCGGATATTTGTCCTTGAACTGTTTCACCAGTTCGTCACTCAGAACAGCAACCCGAAGAAACTCACATTGCTCCTTTGCCCTTCTGATCAGGTTCAGGTGTCCTATGTGAAACATGTCAAATACACCCATGAGCAATCCTGTTTTATAAGGTTTTTGATCTTCCCTCATCATTGACTCTCCTTGATTTTTTCTGCAAACGGCGTTTCCGGATCAAAGGCAACACCTCCATGCCCTGTGCGGTGTTTCGCATCCGGTATCTTCATGTAGTCCTCGCCGTACCACTTTCTGAGCCAGCTCCCGTATGCAGCAGGCATCATAATCTGCATATCTTCAAAAGGCATTTCAATTAAATCCATGCAGTCTGCCTCCGGATACACAGTCCGGTTTATATAATTGCCATAATATCTCGCAAGAACAGATCGCTGCCCTTCCGGCGCACAGGATCGGTAGAGACGGTTCAGCTTACGCAAAGGCATATCCTGCGGTATGAATTTTCTCAGAATATAGTAGAGACTTATTTCTCCTCCTCTGACATCCCACATAGCATTTGTCCATTGTTTATATAATTGCGCCAGCCGGATCCTCTGCCAGAACGAAATCTTCTTCTGGAGTTTTCTCATTTGCCGTTCATCTTTCGGGCAGTGGTCCAATGGAAAAATGTCGATCCAGATGCCCTGATTGCAGTCTTTGTCTCTGTTTCTGTATTCTATTGCTGAAGTCCTGCTGTCCCGCAGTTTACAGTAACCTCCATAAAAACAAGACGGATCGCTCTCCGGAGTCTGCAGAAAATAATTCTCTTCCAACTGTTCCCCACATACACAGATGAACTTTTCATAGTCTTCCCGCAGCATCGCGATATCGATATCATCATCCCACGGGACAAATCCTTTATGCCGAACAGCGCCAAGCATCGTGCCGTAGACGGCCATATACCTGATTCCGTTCTTCCTGCAAATACCATCCAATTGTTTCAGCAGTCCCAGCTGTACCTTCTGAACACGGGTCAGCAGATCGTCTTTTGCCAGTTCTTCTGCCCGCTTTTTTATCTCCCTGCGGTCGATGTTTGACCATTCATATATTTTGCTGTACTTCTTCCAGTTTCTGTTTTCACTGACAAATCTGTTTTCATGCTTCAGAAAACCATCCCAGAGATCTGAAAGACCGAAAATATCCTTTATTTCATCCATCCGAATAAGATTTTCAGCTTCCGGAATATGAATCCATGTGTATCTGATCGCTCTGAACAGAATGTAACGGAGCGGACAATTGTGAACCGTAAACTCCTGGTCGTAATACATGATTCTGTCATCTTTGAAAAAACCATTGTAAGGAATCATGTCGATATATCCTGTTTCCAGAATCGTTCCCAGCTGCGCAGGCGATGCTCCCCAGCACGATTTTGCTTCTTCCTCGGAAATGCTGCATGAATCAGAAGAAGTTAAAACGTCCTGTTCGATCCGGCGGAACACGCCGAGGAATGCAGCCCTGTCTCCCGCGCTGACTTGCTCTCTGAGGTGCTCCATCAGCTGCGGATCCTTAATCAGCGGCATCTCGATACCTTCTGCTGTCATCTTCTGCTCTACGACAGGAACGCCCCTGTTCTTCAGTGCTGCAAGATTGTCGTATAATACCTGCAGATTTTGTCTGCCCTCCGGCCAAAGAGCCTTCTTGCAGGCGCTGCCGTCGGAATAGAGAACCGTGGCAAAACCATGCTCCGGGCCCCGGTCTGTGGAGAGAGCCGCATAGACCGCTCTCTTCCGGTCCACAGATGCAGTCTCCTTGCGGCCTTCCAGCAGAACAGCATTCGCTGTATGCGGAAGCATGCCTTCACGCACAATATCATCATAAAGATCTGCTTCCGCCGCGAGAAACGGACTTTCATACGGATCATATGGGAACACCCTGTCCCTGATGCTGTCTGTCGGCAGATGCTCATCCGTAAAAACAGCCTGGGTGAATCCGGCGTCAGGCATCAGATAATAGGAGTGCTGGTCTTTGAAACCGGTCTTCTGCAGAAGCTCTTTGAGCTGCACGGGAGCCATCAATCCTGAAACTTCACCCCGCAGCCCCTGCATTGGAGTTCTGACGATATCATCGACGCCGCCGCACAGATATTTGAGACCGAACCGGTTTCTGCAGCAAAGCAGGAGAACTCCATCATCTGCAAGCAGCTCATATAGTTCTTTTATAAGCTTCTCCGGTTCCGTTTCCGAAGTCTCCAGCAAATCGACAGCTGCAATGTAATCGTATTTGCAGCCTGCCTGAGGAACTGTATCCGCTATTAAGTTCCTGTTTTCCATCAGTTCTGCAAGGATATCCGCATCCGGTCCTGCAGCCAGTGCGCGTGCCCCCGGATGAAACGAATACCAGTTCAGGACGGCCTTTCGTAGTTCTCTCATTTTTTCTCCTTTAAAACCGCCTGTATCATCCCGGCAATCCTCTGGTTCATGACTTCATTTAAGTGCGACGGAATGGCGCCGTATTCATATTGATCATCTGTGAAGTACAGGCTGTCTCCTGAAGGCCGGATGATGACAGCTTCAGGACAAAGGCCCTCTAAATAGTCATAGTACTTCTTCAGAAGCCCATTCTGTTTTTGGATACGCGCTGCGTCGTCAAATTCCTGCTGTTTCCGAACGTCGCCGTGCTTGGTGCTGAGATAATTCTCCACGATGACGATCTGTGTTTCCGGAGACAATCTTCTGAGCTTTTGCACGAAGCCTTCGGCGGCTCTTTCCCACAGTCCCATTCCGAGGCTGCTGTTTCTTGCCACCTTTCCGGTCAGCTCAGCATCGCTGCTGCAGACTCCGTTTACCCTGCCGTCCCAGGCGTCGCTCATCGTATAATATCTGCCTCTGTAAAACGTCACATCGAAACGCTCTTCCAGAAGATCGATAAACAGATAATCCGGCTTGATCTGTTCCACTGTATCCCACACCGTGCAGAGGCGTTCCCGCTCCAGCATGATCTCCCGGTATTTGTTCTTATGCCGGAAAGAATCGCTGTCCGGCGCCGCATCGCCTATTACCGATATGATGCTTGAGAAGCTGAACCGGCAGGACGGGTCGTGGAGCCAGTCCATATGGGACAATACTCTGGCCAGATTGTACCCGCCCCAGGTTATATAAGTTCCGTTCAGACCCTCCGGGAACATCCTGCCGAGAAATGTTCTGTAATTGGAAACGATTTGTCTGAACTCATCCGGATTTCTTCTGTGGAACTGCGTTGCGAGAATATCGCTGAGACGGTACTTGACAACTCCTTCTAACGTATCTGCATATTCGTCATAGATTCCGCATCGTTTGAACTGCTCGATCAGGTATTCCATCGCTGAAACCCCCAGCGTCAGGTCAGGTTTTCCGTCTTTGGAGGCATATCCGGTCTCAACAAGAGAATTCTCACGGAATCTTCTGTAGTAGTACAGCGGCTCTTCAATGCTCACCACATCTCTGCTAAGGGCAAGAACCAAAGCGTATATGGCCGGTGATTCGAAGGATACATCCGGCATTCGGATTTCATACTTTGTCCATAGATCCCTTCTGCTCATGGATTTGTAGGTTGCAGTCGGTCCGTATTTCATATGTTCCCTGAAGGTATACGCAAGTCCTGCCCTGCTGCCGCACTTGCGGTAAATCTTCTTTCCTGTGCGGTCATTGTATCTCCAGAGATCGCATTCAGCGAAACGCGCGCCGTTTTTTTCAAGCGCGTCATGCAGCTTTTCCATGTATGTAAGGTCGAGCCAGTCATCCGGGTCCACGAACGCAATGTGCTTGCCGCGGGCCTGACTGACGCCGAGATTCCTTGACGCCGCAACGCCCTCGTTCTTTTTATCTATATATCTGATTCTCAAGTCTCTGCGCGCCCAATATCTGCATAACTGCGGAGAGTCATCTGTCGAACCGTCATTAATCAGCAGGATTTCCATATCCGGAAATGTCTGATCCCGAACAGTTTCCATACAGACGTTCAGATATTCGCCAATGTTGTATACCGGAATAATTACGCTGATTTCAGGTGCCTTTGATGCGATTCCCATCAATTCCGCCTTCGCGGAGGCAAGGAGTCCCTTCTGTTCTTCTGTTAAATCCAGTTCGGCGAGCATGCTGTCCGGCAGGCAGTTGCCGTCACCTAGAAGCACGTTGAAATCATCAGATGCCGCAACCACATTACAAGTGATTGTATCAATGCCGGCCGCACACGCACAGGCGATGCGGTGAAGACCGTCAATCACTCTGCCGCTCTCATCAATCAGAATCGGATAACTGTCATTCCATCCATGCTCTCTTATACTGTCTGCAAGATTCTGCATAAGCGCATAGCGTCTTTCTGCAGTCTGTCTTCCGCAGTGGGCGCTCATGCATTTCATATATATTTCCTTAGCCGATTCCTGCCGGTCTTCCATGTATCCCTTTGCGGCAAGAAATCGGAATGATATCCAATTGTTCTGTCTGTCCTGCTTTTGCAGCAATGTCCTGCATGGAATGCTGACATTTTTCTGCAAAGGCTCACCATATAGCATTTCATGCAGATATGGATAAATCCATATGGCTCTGTCACCGAGTAACTCTGTCAGTTCTGAAGCGACGCTTTTATGAACTGCGAGCAGCACCAGAAGATCCGGATCCTCTGCGAGCTCCTCTCTTTTTATCACCGGCAGGTCATGATAGTGACTGACTTCAGGATCCGATACGACGAAGCAGCTGATTCTGTCTGTCAGACCATGCTTCTTCAGCGCATGCCAAAACATGCCTGCTACAAAACCCGTCCCGTATATAGCGGCCTTTTTCGTCTGAAGAAGATTTATGAATTCTGCAGTATCAGTTTTCATCAGTTCTTTCCTTCATGAAATCCGGAATCAAAAGCTTAATGTCCGATACCGGATGCACTTTTCTCTGCTCCTGCGGAGGCAGCTTCATATATTCACCAAACTTGAAGCTGAGATAATCCTCCGGATCTCTGACACCCGGAAAACAATACCCCTCAAAGACAGCTTCTTCGCTCCCTTCATACCATCTTCTGAGATACCCCCATTTCCTGTTCGGGGTCGGGAAAGTCAGAATCCTGACCCAGTCCGAGTCTCTTTTCTCTGCCCTTTGTATGATTCTGTCAAGTCTGGAGAGCACGACCTTCTCGGGTATGCAGTCCATCAGCGTGAACACGCCTCTCTTGAAGGTGCTTTTATCAGCTATTTTACCCACCCTCGACCAGAGAAGTTTGCGTATGCAGAAACACCTGAGGCTCATGATGCTTCTTCCGATCTGACTCTGCGGAACCGCATCCAGCGGAAAGATATCAATAAACACACCCTGCTCATAGGGCATGTGCTCCTGATGCTCTCTGAGAAACAATGTGTTTTTTCTGCGCAGTTTGCCGTAACCCCATCTGTATCCCGGTGTGCATGTATGATCCTGAAAGTAAAATCTCGATTCGTCGAGTTCGCTCCTGCAGGCTTCTCTGAATCTCTCGTACTCACTTCTCACCATTGCCACATCAGCGTCATCATCCCACGGAATGAAGCCTTTATGCCTGTATGCGCCCAGCATTGTTCCAGCTATTATGTTGTATTCTATGCCGCACTTCCTGCAAATTCTGTCTACTTCCAAAAGAAGTTCCAGTTCAACCATTTGCAGCTGCCGCAGCATTTCGTTGCTCAGATTGATCATTCTGTTTGTTTCCTTAATTCAATATGGCGGTCTTTCCCCGCTCCGTATCTGATCAAATCCATACTCCCATCAGGGTGCACCATCAATACGTCCCAAAGCTCCTGAGAACGGGTACCCTTTTCTCTCGCCGGCGTTACCGCATCTTCAGGCTTGTTTTCATTGAACGCCTCCAGTTTGCTGCAGCCGATGCTTATCATAGGGAAATCCCTGTACTCAATAATCTGGTCTGCGTGGTTGTGTCCATAGATCCATCCTATTACGGAATGATTATTTCTCCTGTTGAAAGTTTCCAATATACGCATTAATCTGCTGCTGTTCCGTATATCGACGCTCCAAACGTGGTTTTCCGGAAGGGGCGTAACATGAGAAAAGACCAAAACGTCATACCCCCTCGGCGTTTTTTTCAGGATTTTCTTGAGCCACTTGACTTCCTGCCCATCGAACCCGTATCTTTCTCTCTTCTCGGGATCAAAAGAATCAAGGAAAATCATCCGCAGCTTCCTGTCAGGGATATCTCTGAAATACCACAGCTGTTCATCTCCCAGAATAAGTTCCGCTCCCTGCTGCCTTGTCATTCTGTCAGGATTGCCTTTGAAATAGTTGAGATCGTGGTTGCCCAGACATGTGAAAAGAGGGCTGCATACCCGTTTCAGATCATCAAGCATCTCTTCGGCAATTCCCTTAGTGTGTCCGTAAGAAAGCATGCCGTCCGTAAAATCCCCCAGGCAAATGAGACCGTCAGGTTTCAGCTCACGGGCCACCGATTGAAGGCTTCGGATCGTATCGTCCCATATGCATCCGGTAGTGTAATGAGTATCCGAAAGAAGCAATAGCACAATATCACCTTCCCTGCGCACCGCTTCAGCTCTTGCGCAGGTGCTTCCGGTTTCCTCAATAAGCCAGTCCGGTGTTGTCTCGTTCCTCTCTCTGTTCTCTATACAGAAAACACTTCCAAATGTACTGCTTCTGTCAATATCCTCTTCCCTGACCGAAATCCTGACAAACCGGTCAGAAGTGACAGTTCTGCAGCCGACACTCGGTGTGTTCTCTGACTCTCCATCGATATATGTTGTCCAGTTTGCTTCCGGCTGATATGTGTAGGTATAGATCAGTTTGTCATCTATGTCCGGGCTGTAATAAAAGCAACAGTATTCCAGTGACTCATCCACAGGCTTTATGACAGACCCCGACGGAAGTTCAACCGGAATTGCATTAACCGCAAATCCTTTCTTGAGACATAACATCCCGGTCTCCCTATCTACACTCTTGCCATGTTCAAAGAGTTGACGCATCTCATAACGCATTTTCTGATCTTCCTTTCAGAAATGCACTGAAGATTTCTGCCATACAGATGGACTCTTCTTTTGTCAGCTTATATTCTCTTCCTTTGTATCCCTGTACCCGATACTGCAAATCCGCGATTTCATACCGCAGCCCTTCACCTTCGAAATCGGCTGTGTATCTCTTCCTGTAGTTCGGGTCTTCTCCCCTGATTTCAAAAACAGTGGTCTTCCACCAGGGAGCTTCCACCAGGACGTATCCTTTCGTTCCGCTTATAATCAGCTGTCCCTCAGATTTGACTCCTATTCCGCATCTTCCGGCAGCAATAGTATTCCCCCGGTTCACCTCGACCCTGGTGAAAATATCAACACCGTCTTCATTGAGCACCGATCTGAAATCCCATTCCAGATCCTCTGTTCCGAGCAGTTTAATTATCGGAAGGATGATATAGCTCCCCAGTTCCGTGAAGCTGCCCCCATATGCAAGATCCGTCCACTCTCTAAGCCCCTGCGGGGTAAGCCTGGTAAAGCAGCTTTCAATATTCTTGACTTCTCCGATGACGCCGCTCTTTACCAGAGATATCAACTGAATGAATCCCGGGCAGAAAGCAGTTTTGATTCCCTCCATCAGAACCAATTCTTCTGATTCCGCAATCGCAAACAGTTCCTCCGCCTGCTCCCCGCTGAAAACCATTGGCTTCTCGCAAAGCACATGCTTTCCTGCTTTTAATGCCGCTTTTGCGTACTCATAATGTGTTTCATGAGGTGATGCAATATAGACAGCATCTGTCAGTCTGAAAAGATCTTCCATTGTTCCAACGCCAACAATCGGCGCATAGTCTTCCAAAAAACCGCGCAGGCTGTTTGAATCATCAGGATGAGGATGATAAACGCACGTAACCTGTATCCCTTCGACTTGTCCGGCTTCTCTCACGAACCGCCCCGCGCCTCTTCCGCTGCCGATGACGCCAATCCTCAGATGAGTATGTCTATTTATTTCTTCACTCTTCACTGTTCCTGTTTTCATCTGTCTTCTTCCTGATAATATCTATAATCTTTATCTGCATCCATAATAATTGCTATCTCCTCTGAGATGGGGATCCTTTTCTCTTCCGGCGGCAGTTTCATATAATCCCCGTAAATACGTCTCAGCACTTTGTCGTATCTTCTCGGTATCGTGAATTCCCATTTGCCAAAATGGGCTTTTTTTGGAGCTTTCCAATCGTCGTACTGATATTTGCCCATAAATGGAGCCGAATCTATTGTTCCGATCATTTCACATCTGTCAGGATCAAGCATGACCATCTTAAGACATAATCCGCTGATACGTTCTCTTATTGCATAAGGTATCGCCCCCACCATTTTGTGCTTTGCCTTAAAGTCCCCGCGTAATCTGTGGTACTCCGGCGTCCTTATCGCCAGCGCGACGCGCAGAAGTCCTCTCTGCACTTTCTGCCCCGCTTTTGTTCTTGCCGCACCTATCATGGGATAGATATCCATGTGGAATCCCTGGTGCATATAGTATTCAGCATTGCCCTTTCCCGCCAGACTTTGTTCCATAAATGTCGTTCCGTCAATATACACTCTGGCCCAATTAAGATAGTAGCCTTTAGTACTGCCCGGGTATTGCAGAGTATAAGGCGGCGGAAGTTTATCGCCAAGCTTCAGTAATTTACGGTAATCCTCCAGCGGCATGGTGATATCCACATCTTCGTCCCAGGGAATGAAGCCCTCATGCCGGACGGCTCCAAGAAGAGTCCCGCAGTACAGCCTATATGACAAATCATATCTGTCGCAAAAGTCAGCTACTGCTTTGAGCATATCTATTTCTTTTTCCTGCATCTTGCTGCGTTCGATTTGTCTATCTTCTTTATTGTCCATCTATCTCTCTTTCTAAATACGGCAGTCTCGCCACTTGCATATCATGAAGACGTATATGACCCCAATACTGATGATGCCAGTCAAGGTAATGCCTTTCATTGAGACTGTTTCTGATCGTAAAGGCAAAACCCGGGTAAACTCCATCAAGGATGTCTTCATTTCCATCGCTGTCATAAAGATACGCCACCAGGTCCGCCCTGTATTGTCCCGGAGTCAGATGTGTCAGATCCGGTCTCAATTCAAGAACATTTTTCCCTTCCTTTATCTCCGCAGTATTTCCTGAGAGCATTGTTCCCGTCTTCGTCCCATCCTGATACCAGAGTTCAAAGCGGAAACCGACTTTCGGAAAATACTGTTCCGACGTGCAGGTAAGCCTCAGGCAGGGCACCTCCCCTTCTTCATACTCCGGCACACTTGTGTTCAGCACTTCCAGCACATCCATGTTGAACCGTTTATTCAGCCTGATGTTCTTGTCGTATGGCCTGTAGTCCGCGTCGAATTCGTAACGTATCTGCTGAATATCTTCGGCGCCAAGATAAATGGCCGTTGCTGTATCTACATCTCCGTCAAACAGCAGCTTTCCTTTATCCAAAACGATACACCTGTCGCATAACCTTCTGATCGTATGCATATTGTGGCTTACATACAGGACTGTTTTGCCCTCTTGCTTTGCCGCAGCTTTCATCCTGTCGAGGCACTTATGCTGAAACGCCATATCACCGACAGCCAGTACTTCATCCATAATCATGATTTCACTGTCCAGATGCGCGGCGACAGCAAACCCGAGTTTGACATACATTCCGCTGGAATATCTCTTAACAGGGGTATCTATGAAATCACCTACTTCGGAAAAGGTGATGATGTCTTCGATTTTTTTTGTTATCTCGGCACGTTTCATTCCCAATATGGCCCCGTTCAGATATATGTTTTCGCGGCCTGTTAATTCGCCGTCAAAGCCTGTTCCGACTTCGAGCATCGATGCCACTCTCCCATATATCTTGATATTGCCTTCAGACGGTGCCGTTATCCTGCTCAGGAGTTTCAGAAGGGTGCTCTTTCCCGCGCCGTTCTTTCCTATTATTCCGAGCGTTTCCCCCTGTTTGATCGTAAGGTCTATGTCTTTCAGTGCATAAAAAGTTTCACCGATTTGATAAGGCGCATCTTCGGTGTCTGCCCTCTCCTGATTTCGGGCGTTCTTTTTTCTTTGATACCATTCTTTCAGATCCCCCTGAAGCGTTCCCGCCCCGATCTGCCCGTATCTGTATTTTTTTCCTACGCCGTTCATTATGACGGCCATTTCGTTCTGCTTCATCACACTGTATCCATGAACGTCTTCTCAACACGGTTGAAAACAATGATTCCGATTAATGCACAAGCAACAGTCAGCGCAACACTTGCAGCACAATATCCCGGCAGGACTGTTCCCTGCCCGGTCAGAATGTATCTGAATAATTCGGTCGGCGCTGTCATCGGGTTGTACATCATGATTTCCCTAATCGTACTGCCTTCCGCCAGCTGTGTCAGCGGATACACGACCGGAGTGCCGAACATCCATAACTGAATAAAAAATGATACCAGAATAGAAAGGTCTCTGTATTTCGTTGTAAGGCTGGATACGATGACTCCAAAGCTCATGCCCATAACGCTGATATGGATCAGCACCAGAGGCAAAAGCGGCCAGAGCTGCCAGACCGGGTGAACATCGCCCTTAACTGTGTAGAATATGAGCAATCCCATCACGATAATCATCTGAATAGCGAACTTGATGAGATTCACAAGAACATTGGAAACCGGTACGGCAATCCTCGGAAAATACACCTTTCCGAAAATGTGCGCATTGTTGAGAAATGTATATGCATTAGATGTCAAACTCGCTGCAAAAAGCGTCCAGAATGTCGTGCTGCTGAGATAGAACAGCACCTGCGGAATACCATTCGTACTCATGCCCGCGATGACACCGAAAATGACGATGTACATCAGGCTGGAAAGCAATGGGCTGATTATAATCCACGCAGGGCCAAGTACTGTCTGTTTGTAAGACAGTGTAAAGGTTTTTTTCGTCAGCAGAAGGACCAGATCTCTGTAATCCCAGAGCTCTTTCAGGTTCAGTCTGAATCCGCTGTCATTTGATTCAATGTAGGTATAATTGGTTTTCATCTAAAGGCCTTGAAACATAATTCAGAGTACAACAACAGTAGGCTTTAACCTGTGCGATGCTGTCCCTTCTTACTTGATACCAGGTTATTACCTAATATTTATATGATATAACAACTCAATATGGTTTGCAATTGCTGCAAACCCGGAATCGTTTTAAGATTGTATTTTTCTGTTGTTGCCGTATGTATTGACACCCCCGCTGTTCCCGTGGTAGTCTTCACTTCAGAGGATCACTTTTTGGAGAACAGAAAATGAAACACCGTATCCTGAGTTACTTAATCTGCAAAGAAAAAAGGCAACGCCTTCTGCTGATTGTGCTGGCGGTTCTTGTCATATGCATTTTCCCTCAATTTCTGTTCTCAAAACCAGCAGAAGTAACAGGCCTTAAAGCTGCATCTGCATCCTATGACAGCATTACCCTTTCATGGGATAATGCAGAGGGCGCAGCGGAATACTATATCTACAGATCAGAAAAGGGCGGACTGTTTAAGCACGTCGGAACAGCCAGGGAGACCAGTTATCTTGATAAGGGCGTTGAACCGGGAGAAAAATACAGCTATAAAGTGGTCTCCAGCAACTTCGTCAAGCTCTCCGGAAAAAACGCGGCTGTCTCAGCTGCGACGGTGCTTGATACTCCTGTAATCACTGCAGACACCAGCAAAGGGTCTGCTCTCATCCATATTCAAAACGTTGCCGGTGCAGACGGCTACACTGTTTTCAGAAACGACGAGCAGTATTCTTATCTGGACAGAGAAAAAGGAAAAGAAACTGTCTTTGAAGACTACGAAGCGGAAGGCAACATTAATTACAAATACAGTGTCCGCGCCGACCGAAAAAGATCGCAAAGCAAGAAGAGCGATACCGTATCACTGAAGCTGCTCACGGCCGGACCGATCATCGCGACGGCAGAAGAGGATAATCTCGTCTTCAAATGGAATGGTAATAAGAAGTACACTTCATACAAACTGTATGAAGGCAAAAAATTGATTGCGGATACGAAGGAACCTGTCTGCAAGCTGGAAGCAAAGGAAGGCACCTATGATCTGACGCTTACCGGATATGGTAAGGATATTCAGAGTCCTGTCACCCATCAGGTCTTCCGTGTGGAAAAAGACGAAAGCGCTGACAAGGCCGCTGAATTTCTCGGTCAGGCGCGCAGCGATTATGATAAGAAACCCGGGGACGGTTCCGGCAGGGAAGTGTGCAAAACCGGTTTTTCATACTCCTCATCAGGTCCATTCAACTGGACATATGTATTCAGGCCGAAGGACCGCACCAAGGCGAACGATGCAGCGAACATGTGTGAAATCGCTCTGAAGAACAACAATATCGGCTACTGCAAAAATGGATCGAGATACGGAAGCCGCGCACCGGACAAACTGGCGAAAGCGGTCGACTATGATTTGGGCAAGATTACATCTAAGACAGGTTTATCCTGCGGCGATCTGATCTGCCTCAGCAACCACTATGCAGGGCTTTCAGATTGTTATGACGGTTCCGGTCTCGGCCTCTCGAGAAAATACAAGGCAAACAGCAATTTCACATGCTACAGATACCAGCGAGGTATGAAACTTATGAGGGGCGACGTCGTCATTACCGCGCATGAAAGCGGCAAGGGGAACCATGTGGCCATGTGCCTTACGGATGCGGATTACTGTCAGGGTATACAGATCACTGAGGTCATCATTGCCAAATCCAGATAATCAGTCACATCCGGACATCACACATGTAAACGAGACGATAAAAAAGAGGAACTGCACAGCAGTTCCTCTTTCTCGTTATTGACTTATCCGGTGATCAAGTCTCATCGTAAGGCTTCAGGTCAGGTGACCAAATAAGCTCTACGCCGGTAGCTTCCTGAACTTCTTCCTTTGTGTAGTCAGGGTGAAGTTCTGTAACTACGATACCTTCGTCTGTAACTTTCATAACAGCCATCTCTGTGATGATGTCTGTTACGCACTTCTCCGCAGTCAGCGGAAGTGTGCACTCTTTCTTGATCTTGTGATTGCCCTTCTGTGTGTGAAGCATTGTGATGATTACTTCAGGACATCCTACGCACAGGTCCATAGCGCCGCCCATACCGGCAACTTTCTTGCCCGGTACGATCCAGTTCGCCAGATCTCCGTTCTCTGCAACTTCCATAGCGCCCAGCACTGTGGCCTTTACATGGCCGCCTCTGACCAGACCGAAGCTTTCAGCTGTGTCGAAGAACTTGGCTCTCGGAAGAGCGGTAACATACTGGCCGCCTGAATTGATGATGTTGACATCAAGAGTCTCCTCATCAGCCAGGATATCGATTCCTGCGAATCCGTTCTCGGAGTGGCAGGTGATGATGACATCTTCAGGGAGATAGTCAGCTACCATTGTCGGCAGACCGATTCCCAGATTGATGAAGTCACCGTCTTCAAAATGTTTCGCGCATCTCTTCGCGATTCTTGCTTTTAAATCTGCCATGCCGGTTCTCCTTCCACGATTGATTCAACCAGTACGCCGGC
>CACYBO010000138.1 GCA_902772685.1 uncultured Eubacteriales bacterium
AGGAAAAAAGTAATGGTAAAAATCAGATTAAAGAGAATGGGCGCTCACAAGAAGCCTTTCTACAGAGTAGTTGTTGCAGATTCAAGAACTCCGAGAGACGGAAGATTCATCGAGGAGCTCGGTTATTATGCACCGCTGAAGGATCCTGTTGAAATCAAGATCAATGAGGAAGCAGCCAAGAAATGGCTTGAAACAGGAGCTCAGCCTACAGAAACAGTGAAGAAACTGTTCAAACAGGCAGGTATACTTTAAGAAAGCGGTGATCCAATGAAAGAACTGGTTAGTGCAATTGCAAAGTCGCTAGTTGAACACCCGGAGGCTGTTGAAGTAACCGAGACCGAGTCAAATGGCACTACTGTTATTCAGCTTCGTGTCGCTTCAGATGACATGGGCAAAGTCATCGGAAAACAAGGAAGGATTGCAAAGGCAATCAGAACGGTTGTCAAAGCAGCGGCAACTAAAGCGAACGCGAAGGTAGTTGTGGAAATAGTTCAATAGAGACTGGTAACAAAGGGGCATGAAGCGTACAAGCGGCAGGCAGCCGCGGCAGACGCTGACATGCCCCATGATAATGTCATGGGATACTCCATGCAGGAATTCAATGGAAAAAATACTCATTGGGAAAATCGTAAACGCTGTAGGCCTCAAAGGTGAAGTCAAGGTCTACAATTATTCGGACAGCGCGGACATCTACGAAGATACAGAAGCGATCTACGTAGATGATATTCTCATGCCCATAAAAAGCGTCAGGCTCCAAAAGAATATGGTGATCCTGGGGCTTGAGGGCATCGATGACAGGGATGCCGCCGAACGGGCAAAGGGCAGCCAGCTCTACGTGACAGAAGCTGATCTGCCGGAACTGCCTGAAGGCGTATATTATGTGAGAGACTTAATCGGAATGGAGGCCGTCCTCGAGGATGGCAGCCACCTGGGCAGGATGAAAGATGTGATCCAGAACACCGCCCAGGATGTTTTTGAAGTAGAAACGGATGAAGGGAAACAGGTGCTGATTCCAAACGTACCTGATTTCGTTCTGAACATAGATCTGGAGAGCCGGCGCGTGACGCTCAGGCTCATCGAGGGGATGCTGGAGTAGGCGGAAGGGATGAGACCGTGATGAAAATAGACGTACTGACTTTGTTCCCGGAGATGTTCAGCCCTGTGACGGAGCAGAGCATACTGGGCAAGGCAGCAGAGAAAGGACTCATAGAAATCAGCCTCACGGACATTCGGGATTTCTCGAATGACAAGCACAACAAAGCTGACGACTATCCGTTCGGCGGCGGGGGCGGCATGGTCATGATGGCAGACCCGATTTTTGGTGCCCTGGAGCATGTTGATGCAAAGGCAAAAAAAGTCATCTACATGTCACCGCGCGGCAGGATCCTCGACGAGGAAAAGATCAGAGAACTGTCGCAGCTGGACGGTTTTGTAATTCTGTGCGGTCATTACGAAGGCGTGGATCAGAGAGTCCTGGACTACTGGGACGCGGAGGAGATCTCCATCGGAGACTATGTGCTGACCGGCGGGGAGCTTCCTGCGATGGTGCTCATTGACAGCGTCGCCAGACTGATACCGGGGGTTTTGGGCAATGACGATTCGGCACTGAATGAATCAGTTTATTCAGGCCTGCTGGAACACCCGCAGTACACCCAGCCGAGAGAGTACAGAGGAATGGCGGTTCCGGAGGTGCTCACCAGCGGCAATCATCAGAACATAGCGCTCTGGAAGCTGGAACAGTCCCTGCGGCTTACGAAGGAGTGCCGGCCGGAGATGTATGAGGAATTTGTATCCCACAGAAATGACCGGAATGAAGATGGGACGAAGCGGTTCAGCAAGGCGGAGCGGCAGGTGATCGACAGGGTCGAGGAATCGGACGATTGACGGGTCCGCAAATCTATATGTTGTGCATTGCATGCTATATGCTTTTGTTGTAAAATAAATTAATGAGAATAAGAATCACAAAGAAAACAAGGCGAATACTGATTCTTTATCTGGCAGTACTCGTTATACTATATATTGTTGTTTTTCAGATGCCGAAGATGTCCGAAAAATTCGAGACAACGCAGGTTCTGGAGAACGGAACGCTGGAAGTGTCCTGCGAAACAACAGGATACATCATTAAGGATGAAGCCGTGTGCACGGCCGGCGAAACAGGCACGATCGAGTACAAATGGGATGACGGGACCGTCGTCAAGAAGGGCAGCAAGATCGCCAGTATCAAAGAGCCCGAAACCCAGAAGGATAAAGAAAAGGCAATCAACGCTGAAATAAAAGGCAAATATCAGGATTACCTTGATCGGCTCGAAGGGTACGACCTTCTGAATGAGACGAGCAGCGCCCCGATCAGCGGCGTGTTCAGTATGTCCATAGACGGCTATGAGAAGTATTTCTGCATAGATAACATGGACAAAATCAAGAAGGAGGAAGTCGAGGAATTTACGCTGAGCCAGATGGATCTTCAGAGAGAAGAGGTCACCAAGGGCGAGCCGATATTCAAGATTTCGAACGATGACGTATGGTACATCGTCTCCTGGGTTGAGAAGGCCGACGCCAAGAAATACGAAGAAGGCGAGAAGGTCCGGATCACCATCGGCGACAGCACCATGGACGCCAAGGTGTCCAGCATCAGCAAGGACGGGGAATTCTACAGAATGGTGTTCTACCTGAACGTCTACTATGTGGATTTCTGCAGTGCCAGAGAGGTCGATATGACCGTCGTGCAGAGCAACACAATGGGCCTGATCGTGGACAACGAGTGCATCATTGAGAAGGAAGGCCAGCAAGGCGTCTACGTGAAGACCAAGGACGGCGACACCTACTTCAGACCAATCAAAGTCAAGATAACCGACGGAAAGCAGTCTGTCATTTACGAGTCCATATTTGTGAACGACAAGTACGAACAGGTGCAGACAGTAACCGTATATCAGGAAGTGCTGAGACATCCGCAGGAAGCGCTTGAAGAAGATCTTGCGAAGGAGCAGCAGGAGCAGCAGTAACTGCGAAGGGCATCAGTCAATCAATAGCCGGGAGGAGGAGAAGCAAGCTATTATGGAAGACATAAAGAAGAATATTGAAGCGGTCAGAGGACAGATATCAGAAGCAGCACAGGCGGCCGGAAGAGACGGCGGGGACGTGATTCTCGTAGCCGTAAGCAAAACCAGGACGCCCGAGGAAGTGAATACAGCAATCGACGCCGGCATTACGGATATCGGGGAGAACAAGGTCCAGGAGATCATGGATAAATATGATGCGATAAAACCTGTAAGATGGCACATGATAGGACACCTCCAGACCAACAAAGTCAAATATATAATCGACAAGGTCGATATGATCCACTCTGTTGATTCAATGAAACTCGCTAAAGAGATCAACAAGCGGGCGAAGAACGCAGAAAGGACCATGGATATCCTTGTTCAGATAAATCCGGCGGAAGAAGAAAGCAAATTCGGCGTAACGATCGACGGAGCAGGCGATCTGGTCAGAGAGATCCTGGAAAACTGCGAGAACATCAGAATCAGAGGACTCATGAGCGTAGCGCCGATCGCGGAGGACCCAAGAGATGTGAAACCTTATTTCGACGGAGTTAAAGCCAAGTACGATGAACTTGCGCAGATCGATGATCCGAAACTGGACTTCCAGTATCTGTCTATGGGCATGTCTCATGATTTTGCAGTAGCGATCGAAGCGGGGTCGAATCTGGTAAGAGTCGGAAGTGCAATTTTTGGAGAAAGAGATTACGAGAAGTACAGAAAGGAGCAGGAGGCAAAGAAAAATGGGAATGTTTAATAAATTCAGAGATCTGATCGGCATCGAGGAATACGACGAAGACGAAGAATTTGAAGAAGAAACATCATATAAGTCATCATCATATCAGGAGAGGACGCCGGTAGCTCCAAGGAAGCCGGTGGCTCCTTCCCAGAAATATGATACAACGAATATAGTACCAATGCAGAACAAAACAGTAAAATCAATCACAAACGCGTTCAAGCTGGTGGTCATCGAACCGCAGAGCTTTGATGAGTGCTCAAGACTGGTGGACAATCTGAGGAGCAGAAAGCCTGTCATCGTAAACCTCGAAAAGCTTGATACGGACACGGCCAGGAAAATCTTCGACTTCCTGGGAGGAGCGACTTACGCTCTGAACGGTAACGTGCAGAAGGTGGCGAACAACATCTTCATCTTTGCGCCTGAGAACGTTGCAATCTTTGCTGATGGAGAGAACAAGCCATACAGTTTCGCAGGATCTGATGAGAACCCTTGGAAATAATGGAGTATTGATCGATGATTAGACCTATCGATATACAGGAAAAAGTCTTCACGAAGGCTGTCAGGGGCTACAAGGAAGAAGAGGTCAACGAGTTCCTCGATGAGATAACCGTGGATCTGGACAGGCTCCTGAACGAACTGCGTGAGACCAAGGAAGAGAACAGCAGACTTGTGGAAGAGCTGGAGCGCATCAGAGGCAC
>CACYBO010000139.1 GCA_902772685.1 uncultured Eubacteriales bacterium
AAAAGCAGCCATAAAGGTCTGGCGTCTTCCTCATAGCCGGTCTTGTCCAGCACTATATCAAGCGGCTGACCGTCTTCATCATGAAGCCTTACCACAGCTTTGGTCCCGTCATCGCCATATTCCCTTACCAGCGTTTTTCTGATATAATCGCCCTTCCCCATCTCGATCATTCCCAGCAGGGGCGCAACAATATAGCAGCTGTTCAGTCTCTGTTTCAGACCATTCGTAAGATCATCATGCGGGAAGAGAGGTCTCTCCTTATCAAATGCGTCCATTTTATATCCGTTAACGCTATCGAACATGCTGTCGCTTACATTGATCTCTATGACCTTTCCGGCTCCGTTCTGCTCAAGCCACTTTATTCTGCCCTCACATACACTGATATCATATTGCAGTCTTTTTATCTTATTCGTATCCTTTGTTCTCTGAAGGCTTTTTCTGTACTGTTCAAGTCTTTTATTGATCCTGTTCATCATATCAGCATCGCTCATTACCTTTGCGTTACCGGGATATTTGTCCGTGATCTCTTTAATGCCCTTCTGCCGATTTGCCGGACCATTGGCAGGATTCGCAGGTGCAGTCTTTCTTGTCTGCTTGGTTTTATTGCCTGATATTTCATATTTACTCATCTCTCCTTCTTCTTCAGCGATCCTCTCTTCATCGGCAAACCATTTAGCCTCAAGTTTTTCTGCGATGCTCTCCGAATTATCAGCTTCCCCCAGCCCGGCTTCTTTTCTCACTCTCGCCACATATTCTGCAAAGCTTCCGTCGGGAACCAGCCGGATATCTCCGGAAAACTGTTTTTTCATTTCGGTAATTACCGGATAAAAGCTTTTAAAGATCTGCATCCTCGCCTTGACTTCTTTAATCTCGTCTTTTGTGATCACATACTCTATGCCCAGATCCTTATCCATCAGATCGTCATATTCTTTGACAAAGCCTTCGCAGACGTCTGACATCCGGGCCATATCGAGCAGAAGCCCGATATTCTTATTCTCTGCCAGCTCATAGATATTCTGGTGATCAAAAGCCGCTACATCAAATTTAAGAACAGACAGCATGATCGTTTCGATATCGTGGAGTCGTTTCAGCTGTCTCTTCCCCACATCTTCCTTCTTCTTTACATGACTCCACATAGATTCAGTGTCAAAAGAAAGGATATCAAACATTCTCGCTGCATGTTCATTGGTTATGTTCTGCAGTGTCCCGGCCACATAGGTTCCCAGAACCTGCGGATCGGTATCCTTGCTGGAGACCAGCTGCGGAGCATAACGCCTGCAGAAATTCAGAGCTCCATCCATCACCTCTTTGTTCAGGTTCTTTTTCAGAGCTTCGATCGCCGCCTTATCTTCTGTAACTACATTCTTTGCTTTTCTGTCGCTGCGCTGCTTTTCTTTTTCAGCGTTGCGATACTGTCTCCTTTCCTCCCTGACTCTCTGCGCAGTGTTTTCCGCGTAGTTCCGGTAATAGTCATGCCCAAGGCTCAATGCCCCCTTTTCGAGCTTTTTGATGATCTCTTCCTCCGGATTCTCTTTCGGAAGCTTCTTATTTGCACGCACCTCTTCCAGATAACGCTTCATATCGGCATGAGGCATTCCTTCATAATCAGTCTTTTGAGTCTTCAGCTTTATCAGGTGATCATACATTTTGATCCTTGCGGCATACTTATCCCCCTTCTTTACCCTGCCTTTTTCATTTTCCAGCTCTTTCTTGGACTTATAAAAGAAACGCTCAGGATTGACAATATCGGTATTTTTCACCACCAGATGACCCATAGCGATCAGATAGTCCGTAGTCTGTGCCATGACGTTTATCTTTTCCCTGATCTCGGAAAGCTCGTTCTCCGACAAGGAAAACTCCATCCCGCCCTCTTTTAACAGCGCGCTGTATTCACTGATATAATCTTTTGCCTGCAATGATGCCCATGCTGCGCCATATACTTCTTCGAAGCGGTCAGCTTTCATATCCTTCAGATCTGTGAGATCTTCGAGATCCATTTTTGAAATATCAAATTTCATCAAAGACAGAAAGACCTTTTCAATCATCCGGACTTTGACCTGTTTCTGTTCGGGCGTACAGATCTTAAGCTCCTTCGCAATAGCATTCGCTGTTGCATCTATGTCAGACATCTGCTGCTCTTCTGTCTTATTCTTATCTCCCAGCATCTGCTCGGCATACAGCGCAGGAACCAGATATTTGTTTTTATACAATCCATCTGACAGATTCT
>CACYBO010000140.1 GCA_902772685.1 uncultured Eubacteriales bacterium
ATGAACAATTTTGAAGCCCTGCAGATTGGACTTGCTTCCCCGGACAAGATCAGAAGCTGGTCACACGGAGAGGTCACCAAACCGGAGACGATCAACTACAGGACTCTCAAGCCTGAGATGGACGGACTTTACTGCGAAAGGATTTTCGGACCGACCAAGGACTGGGAATGCCACTGCGGTAAATACAAGAGAATCAGATACAAGGGCATCGTATGCGACAAGTGCGGTGTTGAAGTAACAAAGGCCAAAGTAAGAAGAGAGAGAATGGGTCATATAGAACTGGCAACGCCGGTCTCCCATATCTGGTACTTCAAGGGAATCCCAAGCAGAATGGGACTGGTGCTGGATATTTCTCCGAAGACTCTGGAGAAGGTTCTCTACTTCGCCAACTTCATCGTAATCGATCCGGGCAACTCCGGTTTCGAGTACAAGGAGATCCTCAGCGAGACACAGTGGAGAGAGGCAATGGACGATCCTGCCATCAAGTTCAAGGCAGGAAGCGGAGCAGAGGCTGTTAAAGAACTCCTCAGCCAGGTTGATCTTGAAGAACTGTCAGCGGATCTGACTGACAAGCTCAAGAAGTCAACGGGCCAGAAGAAAATCAGAATCACCAGAAGACTGGAAGTCATCGAAGCTCTCAGAGTATCCGGCAACAGACCGGAGTGGATGGTTCTGGATGTCATTCCTGTCATTCCGCCTGATCTGAGACCTATGGTTCAGCTGGACGGAGGAAGATTCGCAACATCAGACCTCAACGACCTCTACAGAAGAGTTATAAACAGAAACAACAGACTGAAGAGACTCCAGGAACTGAATGCTCCTGACATCATCGTAAGAAATGAGAAGAGAATGCTTCAGGAAGCTGTTGACGCTCTTATAGATAACGGCAGAAGAGGAAAGCCTGTAACCGGACCGGGACAGAGACCTCTGAAGTCACTTTCGGATATGCTGAAGGGCAAGCAGGGAAGATTCAGACAGAACCTGCTTGGCAAGCGTGTAGACTACTCCGGACGTTCTGTAATCGTAGTAGGTCCTGAGCTCAAGTTCTACCAGTGCGGTCTTCCTAAGAAGATGGCTCTGGAGCTGTTCAAGCCTTTCATCATGCAGCGGCTGGTTGAAAACCAGAACGCGCACAACATCAAGAGCGCTAAGAGAATGGTTGAGAAGGTCAGTCCTGAAGTATGGGACGTCCTCGAAGAGGTAATCACGGAGCATCCTGTTATGCTGAACCGTGCCCCGACACTTCACAGACTGGGCATTCAGGCCTTTGAACCGGTACTGGTAGAGGGCAAAGCCATCAAACTTCATCCGCTGGCATGTACAGCGTTTAACGCTGACTTCGACGGCGACCAGATGGCTGTCCATGTACCGCTCAGCGTAGAGGCGCAGGCTGAGGCGAGATTCCTCATGCTGTCAGTGAACAACATCCTCGCACCGAAGGATGGTTCACCGATCACCACGCCTACACAGGACATGATTCTCGGATCCTATTACCTGACGCATCCTGGAATCATCAGCATGACAGATGAAGACGGCAAGGTGCACGAGATGCTGGACGACTTCCAGGATCATTCAGATGCAGGATTTGTCAGAGTTCCTGAAAAGGGAGATAACAGAATCTTCACCGACATGGATGAGATGCTGATGGCTTACAGAACAGGTGCGGTTGGCGTACACGCCAAAGTCAAGGTCAGAATGTATGACGGAGAAGACGACGAGAGAGGCAGACTCGTTGAATCCACTGTGGGAAGATTCATCTTCAACCAGGGAATCCCTCAGGATCTGGGATATGTAGCCGACAGAGAAAGCGACCCTTATTCACTCGAGATCGACTTCCTCTGCGACAAGAAGAAACTTGGAGATATCATCGACAGATGCTATCGTATCCACGGAAATACAGATACGGTACTGATGCTCGACTACATCAAGGGCACAGGTTACCACTACTCAACGAGAGCAGCGATCACCATCGGAATCTCCGACATGGAGATACCGGAAGCGAAGGAGAAGATCATCGCTGAGTCAGACGCCCTCGTCGATAAGTACGACAAAGCTTACAGAAGAGGTCTCGTATCAGAATCCGAAAGATACAGCAAGGTATGCGATATCTGGAACCAGACTACAGATGACGTCGCCGACGCTCTGATGGATTCCCTCGGAACTCTGAACAACCTGTACATCATGGCTCACTCCGGAGCCAGAGGTTCCAAGAACCAGATCAGACAGATCGGCGGTATGCGTGGTCTCATGGCGAACGCAACAGGTAAGACTATCGAGATCCCGATCAAGGCGAACTTCCGTGAAGGACTTTCCGTACTGGAATACTTCCTCTCGTCAAACGGAGCCCGTAAGGGGCTTGCTGATACCGCGCTCAGAACGGCTGACTCAGGCTATCTGACAAGAAGACTGGTAGACGTATCACACAACGTAATCGTAAGAGAAGACGACTGCGGAACAGTTGAAGGTATCGAAGTAACTGCGTTTACCGACGGCAAGGAAGTCATCGAAAAGCTCAAGGAGCGTATCGTAGGAAGAACAGCCCTTACAGATGTAATCAACCCGGCAACCGGAGAGATCATCGTTGAGGAAGACTGCGAGATTACGGAAGCCGCAGCTCAGGCTATCGAGGATGCCGGAATCGAATCCGTAGCAATCAGATCGGTTATGACCTGCAAGAGCAAATCCGGAGTCTGCGCGAAGTGCTATGGCCGCAACCTGGCCACAGGCGAGAGCGTAAACATCGGAGAAGCGGTCGGTATCCAGGCGGCACAGTCCATCGGTGAACCGGGTACGCAGCTTACAATGAGAACATTCCATACAGGCGGTGTTGCCGGTTCCGACATCACCCACGGTCTTCCTAGAGTCGAGGAACTCTTCGAGGCCAGAAAGCCTAAGGGACTTGCTACTATCTGTGAGGCCGACGGAACAGTGGTATCCATCGCATCCACGCCGGACAACAAGACTGAGGTCATCGTCCGCGGTGAGGAAGAGAAGAAGTATATCATTCCTTACGGCGCCAGACTGGCAGTTGCGGAAGGCGACTATGTGGAAGCCGGCGGCAACATTACAACCAGCCCGCTCGATCCTAAGGATATCCTGAGACTTCAGGGCGTTGAAGGTGTATACCAGTATCTGCTCAAGGAAGTTCAGAGAGTATATAAGAACCAGGGTGTAGATATCAACGACAAGCACATTGAAGTCATCGTTGGACAGATGCTTTCGAAGATGAGAGTCAATGATCCCGGCGATACGGGGCTTTTGCCTGGCGGACAGTATGGCAAGTTTGAGGTTGAGGAAGCCAACGCTCTGGCTGAAGAAGAAGGCAAAGAGCCGGCTGACGCTGAGAGACTGCTTCTGGGTATCACAAAGGCATCGCTCGCGACGAACTCATTCCTCTCAGCTGCATCCTTCCAGGAGACGACAAGAGTCCTGACCGATGCTGCAATCAAGGGCAAGACAGACCACCTTGAAGGTCTTAAGGAGAACGTCATCATCGGTAAACTGATTCCTGCCGGTACGGGCATGCGGAAGTAGAGAAACATCCAGCTTGACTACGGCGTAAACGAAGCTCTCATCGAGGCCTACAAGCAGGCTTTGATCGAAGCGGAGGAAGAAGAGGAAGAAGAATACACCGATATGGAAGGCGTAGCGCCTGAGATGGCCACAGCTGAAAATCTCGAATCCGCAGAAGCTTATGCGGCGGAAGACGAATTCGTCAACGAAACTGAGATCGAGATCGAAGAGTAAACTATCATCACATGAAAACAGGGACGTGCAGGCCAATTGCCTGCACGTCTCTTTGATTATTACAAGGAAACTGATGAGGGCAGGTTGAGGGCTTTGCTGAGGTCCCTGCTTGAAGCTCCTGATTGAGGTCCCTGCTTGAAACTCCTGATTCTCAGCACATAGGGTCGCGTAAACCCTTGATTCTTCGTTTGCGTGTGCTGAGAAAAGGGGGAAATACTACGCTGACTCAGCACACATGGTCACGCAAACCCTTGATTCTTCGTTTGTGTGTGCTGAGAAAAGGGGGGAATACTACGCTGACTCAGCACACAAGGTCGCGTAAACCCTTGATTCTTCGTTTGTGTGTGCTGAGAAAAGGGGGAACCGTGTGCTGAGAATCGTTCAGTGCCAACCTTGTGCTTTTCGGCCTGACAGGGCGGCAGCTGCGCTGCCCAATAAAATCGTTGACACATAAGGGCGCAACGTGATAAAATGTCTCTCGGCTGTGGGCTTAGTGTGCCCATTTTTGCCGAGCAAAATTTTTGAAGAAAGGAGAAAAAGGATGCCTACAATTAACCAGCTTGTAC
>CACYBO010000141.1 GCA_902772685.1 uncultured Eubacteriales bacterium
GAACGGCTGGACAGCCTGATGAAGGAAATTGAGCTGGAGGACGCCTATCTCTTCCACGTGTGGGATGAGGAACTGGGCGAAGAACTGGCTGAAGCGGTCGCCAGGGGCATCCGCGGCAAGGAAGAAATCCGGGAGCAGCTGGAGCATAATGTACAGGAATACAGAGAAGAGCAGGTGAAGATGGGATCGTTTCTGAAACGCTATATCACAGAGAGGTTGGAAGTTTGGCAGGAATAATTATTGTAAGCGGAGCAACAGGTTTCCTCGGAACGGAAGTGGTCGGCAGACTGCTTGAAGAGACTGAAGCCGACATATATGTGCTGGTCCGCGCCGAAAGCGAAGAGGCGGCGTGCCACAGACTCAGAAACGCGTGGTATCACGAGCAGAGTCTGTATCAGCAGATCGGCGGGAGAGTGCATCCGGCGGCGGGGGATTTCACCATGCCGCAACTTGGCGTGTCAGCGGAAATGCAGCAGGTGCTCAAGGACCGGGTGACCCATGTCTTCCACTGCGGCGCTGAAATCGGATTCCAGGAAGATGAGGAAAAACTGAAGGAAACGAACTGCAGAGGCACGGAGAACATGGTCGCGTTTGCGAAGGAAATGTCCAACTTAAAATGCTTCGTCCATGTTTCAACGGCTTATGTTGCAGGGCAGAAGACCGGCGTCATTACTGAGGAAGACCAGCCGGCGACCCATTTCAGCAGCCTCTATGAAAAGACCAAAGCGGAAGCGGAGTACACTGTGATGACATCCGGACTTCCATACGCTATCTGCCGCCCGGGTATGATCATCGGGGATTCCCGCACGGGATGGGTGAAGAATTTCAATACGATTTATTACGTTCTGAAACTGATTCTGCTGGGGAAACTCCGCGCGATTCCAACCAGTTCCGGGACGCGTCTCAATCTGGTTCCGGTGGATTACGTCGCCGGCGCAGTCGTAGAAATCGGCCTGGCAGAGAGCGCGGCGGGAAAGACCTATCACCTGACGAGCCCGACTGAACTGCAGCCAAGTGCGGGGGAGCTTCTGGATTACGTCCGCGAATGGGCGAAGGAGAATCTCAACACGGACGTTCCAAAACCGGCTTTTGTGCCTTTGCATGGCCTCAAAAACGCCGGGCTTGCCTATAACAAACGGCGTGAAGGAAGGAAGAAAGCGTACCTTTCCAACCTGCTGACGCTGCTTCCGTATTTCTACGGCGGGCAGGAGTTCGACCGGACCAATACAAATGAAGCGGCAGGAGAGTACAGTCTGAACTGGCGCGACTACATCGACCGGATACTGGAATTCGCCTGCCGCAAAAACTTCATGCGCCAGGCGGACATGACTGTGTTCCAGCAGGCGCAGCAGCGGAGAAAGAGCAAACGGTATCCGCTCACTTACTACGATGCTTCCGCGGAAGGCATCACGGCCGTTTCGGGGGCAGAGGCGAACAGACGCATCGACAGGATTGCAGCCGCCTTGTGGGAAGACGGCGTGCGGCCCGGAGACAGGGTGGCGCTGACCGGCATCAATTCAGTGGCGTACATGGTCCTGGAGCAGGCCATCGGTCTCATCGGCGCTGTGAGCGTGCCGATTTATTACACAACGCCCGCGGAGGAACTGTCGCTGCTTCTGAAGCGGAGCGGATCGGGATGGTTCTTCGTCGGCGACAGGAGAACCGCACAGCAGCTCGGCGACATTCCGCAGGAAGTCAGGACGGTTACATTTTCTGCCGCAGACCCGGCACAGCAGCTCGGCGTCATTTCCTGGGATGTCTTTCTCGCAAAGGCATCAAGTCCTGCGCCGGTCCAGCACCCTGATCCGGAGGATCTGGCTACGATCCGTTTCACATCCGGGACGACGGGAGAGCCAAAAGGGGTCATGTTCACCTACGCACAGCTCGCGTGGATGGGTGAGGTGCTGACCAATCTTCTGCCGTGGAAAGAGCGGAACCACACCATGCGGTACTTGTCGTTTTTGCCGCTCAGCCACGTGGTCGAGGGGATTCTGGCGGCCTATGCGCCGTACTATATGCTTGCCAAGTCAGGTGTGTATTACCTGAACGACTTCAACGCCCTGACGGATGCGCTGCCAAAAGTCAGACCGAGCGTGTTCTTCTCTGTGCCGCGGTTTTACGAGAAGGTCTGGGAAAAGGCAGAGGCGAGTGACGCCTACGGCAGGTGGTCCGGCATGAAAGACGGACGGGCAAAAGCCCTGCTGACTGCCGCACTGCGGCGCGGCGTTCTGAAGAAAGCCGGTTTGGACGCGTGCAGTCAGCTCATCGTCGGGTCGGCGCCGGTGAGCGAAACGCTGCTTCGGAAATACAGAGATATTGGGATTGAGATTCATAATGCGTACGGGCAGACGGAGGCTCCGCTGATTACAATCAACCGGCTGGGTGACAATGTAATTCCGACCATCGGAACGCCCCTGCCGGATACCGAGGTTACCGTTTCATCTGAGGGGGAACTGCTGGTAAAAGGTCCTCAGGTCATGACAGGATACTACGGTATGGAGACGGACTGCCTGGAGAATGGTGTGCTGAAGACAGGGGATCTCGGTTTCATAGATGAGGATGGGCACATCACTCTGACGGGAAGAAAAAAAGAGATGATCGTCACCGCCTACGGCAAGAACATCAGCATCCCGAAAATAGAGGAGAAGCTGAAGAATATTGCCGGAGTTTCAGAGGCGGTGCTGATTGGAGAGAACCGTCCGTACTGCACGGCGCTGTTGTGGATGCAGGCTGATGAAGGAAGCGCAGAAGGAGCCGCCGCTGAAGCGCGGATCGCCGCACAGATCAACAAGATGAACGGGGAACTTTCCCACCCGGAACAGGTGAGAACGTTCCGGATCATAGAGCGTCAGCTCAGCATCCAGAAGGGAGAGCTGACGCCGAACCTGAAGGTAAAGCGGAGAAATGTCGAAGAGCATTTCAGCGGGATCATTGAGGAGATGTACCGATGAAAGAGCGTATAAGCAGGAGACTGCTCACCCGATTTGAAAAAAATACGCCGAAACATTTCCGGCGCGCACAGATACAGATCCTGATGAATCTGGCGGCGAAATCTTTTGGCGTGCCGAAGGAGAAACTTAAAAAAGGGTCCGCATATACGGCCCTCCGGCAGTACGCCGGCTACACTTGCCTCTGCATGGGGGCAGGCGGCATGGAAGCGGACGCAGCGAAAGAAGAGAAACTGTTTCAGGATGCATGCAGACTGGGGAACAGAATACGGGAGATCACAGGATTGACCGAGGACGGGGACCTGAAACGGCTCATTAGACTGCTCTATTGGAATATCGGCATCGAGATGAGCATTCAAGGGCATATCGGGACAGAGCATACGGGCGAAGTGACCGTTTCGGACTGTTACTTCAGCAGAGTCTATTCTCCGGAGGAGTGCAGACTTATGTCATTGGTCGATTCAGGAATTGTTTCAGGAATCTGCGGCGGGGGAAAACTCCGGTTCAGTCAGAGAATCACAGAGGGATGTGAATCCTGCCGCGCCTGTTTCACAGAGGAAGAGGTGCTTTTGCAGGGAGGTAAGGTGAATGAGTGAGAAAAAGAATGCTATCGTGGTCGGGACGGGCGCCGGCGGCGCAACGATCGCGAAGGAACTGCAGGGAGAGTATCAGGTAACGATTCTGGAGGAAGGCGGAAGGTTCCGGCCGTTTTCCTATTCGGTTCCGAAACTTGCGGGCTTCCGGAAGACCGGTGTCTATCGGGATGAACGGATGATACAGCTTCTGTTTCCGAATATGGTCATCGATAAAAACAAGGATATAGTCATGGTGCGCGGCAAAGGCATCGGCGGGACCACGACGCTCGCGACAGGAAACGCGGTGCGTTATGACGGCGCCATCCGTAAGCTGGGGATCGACCTGGATGCAGAGTTTGAAGAGCTGTACAGGGAACTGCCGATCACGACGGATCATCAGAAGTACTGGACCGATACGACGAAGAAAATGTTCGACCTGTTCGAGGAGATGGGACTTGATCCGATCGTCACGCCCAAGCTGCTTGACGCGGAGCAGTGCATCGGCTGCGGACACTGTGCGATCGGCTGTCCGACGGGCGCCAAGTGGGATACGAGAAGGCTGCTGGAAGAAGCGGTCATCAATGGAGCGGATATCGTGACAGGGTGCAGGGTGACCGATGTGACCATCGAAGACGGCGTGGTAACATCCGTTCATGCAAAGACAAAAGGCGGCACCAAAACATTCATCGCAGATCTCGTGGTACTCGCCGCGGGAGGACTCGGCACGCCGGTCATTCTGGAGAAGTCGGGCATCCCGTGTCAGGAGACCCTGTTTGTGGACCCTGTGCTCTGTGTGGCGGGATACATTCCGGAGATCCGACAGGATCGGCAGCTGCTTATGCCGTTCATCAGCCAGCAGGATGGATATATCCTGTCGCCGTATATGGACTATCTGAGCTACTTTTTCAATAAGGACTGGCGCAAACCGATTACGGGGCTCGTCAGCATGATGATCAAATTAGCCGATGAAGAGAAGGGCAGCGTTACGGGACGGAAGATCACGAAGGGGATGACGGAACGCGATGACGAGCGGATGAGAAGAGGAATCGACCAGTGCTGTGAAATCCTCGAGCGTCTGGGGATTCCAAAAAAAGAACAGTTTCTGGGCACCCTGAACGCAGGACACCCGGGCGGGATGCTGCCGCTGACGGAAGCAGAGAAGGAGACTTTGCACAATCCGCTGCTCCCGGAGAACCTGTACGTCGCGGACGCCACGATTCTTCCGGAGGCCATGGGCAATCCACCAATCCTGACGATCATGGCGCTGGCCAAGAGAATCGCCGGCATCATCAAACAAAAGCAGTTTTAAGAAAGGTTAAGATATGAAATATAGACCCGATAAAAACGGTACAATGATTTCGCAGCTGGGATACGGCTGTATGCGTTTTACGAAGAAGGGACCGAATATCGATTTTGAAAAAGCCGAGAGAGAAGTGATGCACGCCATCGACGCCGGCGTGAATTACTTCGATACAGCGTATCTCTATTCGGGCAGCGAAGCGTGCCTCGGCGAAATCCTGCAGAAGCACAACTGCCGGGACAAGGTTTTGATCGCGACGAAACTGCCGCAGATAATGATCCGGTCGGCGAAGGCCATCGAGAAGACCTTTCAGGAAGAGCTGAAGCGTCTGCAGACGGATTACGTCGATTATTATCTCATGCACATGTTCACAGACCCCAGAGACTGGGAGAAACTGCAGTCCTTCGGCATAGAGGAGTGGATCCGCAAGCATAAGGAGGATGGGAGCATTCGCAATATTGGATTCTCCTTTCACGGGGACAGCGATACATTCCTGAAGGTTCTGGATTTGTACGACTGGGACATCTGCCAGATCCAGTACAACTATCTGGACGAAACCAGTCAGGCCGGACGGATCGGACTGCAGGCGGCTGCGGCAAATGCGAAGTACAGTGTCCGCAGAAGATCGAGATCCGCAAGGAACTGAAGAAAGCGGACAGCCATCTCAGACCGCTGCACTTCAGGGCAGCGATCAGCATTATCAGAGCGATAAAGAAGAGGATATAATATGAATCTAAAACCACTGATCCTTGTGACAAACGACGATGGAATTGACTCTCCCGGGTTAGCGGCTGCCGTCAGAGGTGCCATGCGCGTCGGCGATGTTGTGATCGCCGCACCGAATGTACAGCAGACGGCGATGGGAAGAGCCTACCCCATGAGAGACGACCTCGGGATCATCGATACAGTTAGAATCGATATCGGCATTGATACCCCGGTGGAAGCTTTTGCAGTACACGGGTCGCCGGGATACGCGGCGGCCTACGGGATTGCGGAAATCGCACCGAGATGCAAAGGCAGAAAGCCTGACATTACAGTCAGCGGCATCAACACAGGCGCCAACTGCGGCACTTCAATTACGAGCAGCGGGACAATCGGCGCGGCCCTTGAATCGGTAGACATGAAAGTTCCGGCTCTTGCAGTATCGCAGGAGGTTTTGGATTACGATGACAGATGGCCCGATTTCGAGACACTGAGTTTCAGTAACGCTGAGCGGGCAACAGAGTATTGGCTGCGGTACATTCTGGATCATGGGATGCCAAAAGATGCAGATTTCCTGAATGTAAATGTGCCGGAAGCCGCCGTTGAACCGGAGGACTATCTGTTCACATTCCTCGAGACACATCCTTATTACAAAGCGCAGCCGGTGCCGCAGCGAGACTGGAGCAAACCTTACCGGATACGCTTTGATTCTGAATTCGGCGATAAAGAAGCGCATAAGGGAAGCGATATCTACGCGCTTCATTTTGATAGAAAAACATCCGTCACGCC
>CACYBO010000142.1 GCA_902772685.1 uncultured Eubacteriales bacterium
AAAGTGTTGGCAAGGATTATTGAAAAAAGTATTAATAACATACTTACAACATTGTCGATTTGTGTTTTTTCTATCGTGCCGACACACGTGGAGACGGTAACACTGCTGTCCTGCCAGCCTAAGGAGCATGCATAAGTAGCTCCGGAAAAGCTGAAAACCGTGATTCGTCATCCAATCAGGGGAGAGAAGAAGGAAAGATGTAAGTATGGCTTCAAGTAAAGATTATTTAGAATATATATTAGATCAGCTATCTGAGCTGGACGATATATCCTATCGCGCCATGATGGGAGAATACATCATCTACTATCACGGCAAGGTGGTCGGCGGCATTTACGATGATCGCTTTCTCGTGAAACCTGTGAAGGCAGCAATGGCCATGATGCCGGACGCAGAGATGGAGCTGCCGTATGAAGGCGCGAAAGAAATGCTCCTCGTGGACGATGTGGAGAACAGGGAGTTCCTGCGAGAACTGCTGGAGGCAATGTATTTAGAACTGCCTGCTCCGAAAAAGAAAAAGCAATAGAAAATCGGAATTTGAGGAAGAAAAAAATGATAGTGAGATACTGGTCCGATTATGCATGTCCATTTTGCTATATCGGGGAAACAGCAATGAAACAAGCCATCGCCAATATGAAGAAGGAGCATGAAATAAAGCTTGAGATGAAAGCCTTTGAATTAGATCCCGATGGTTCAAAATATTATGATGGTCCAACTGCGGAGCGTTATTCTAAGAAATACGGGTACACATTGGAAGAGACCCAAAAGAGCATAGAAGATATCAACGCCAGAGGTAATTCTCTGGGTTTTGAAATGCACTACGACAAAAGCCGCTATACCAACACCTTTGATGCCCATAGAATAACCAAACTGGCGCAGAGTAAAGGAAACACCGGGTTAATTGATTCTCTGCAGAAGTCCAAAGGGATGAGATGGAGGCAAGAGCCATCAATGTGCGGGGAGTTCCGTTCTTTGTGATCGATGACGAATATGGGATTCCGGGCATTCGGGAATTCCCACTCACACTGGAATGCCGCGTGCTGTATCAGGAAGAGCAGGATGCCTCAAAGCTGCCAGAAGAGATCCGCAGGCAATTCTACTCGATCGAAACATCGGAACATACCGCTTTTTATGGTGAAATCGTAACAGCATACATCATAGAATAATGCATTTGAACTGACAAATGCCTTCATGAAATACTTGTTAGATGAAAGAAATGGTTGTGTAGTATGGCTAAATTTGTAACAAGAGATAATAAAAGTATCAAAATTAAAGTAGATTCCCCAAATGATGAGTTGATGGATCTTTTGACCAATACCATTCCAAGGCTTTCCTATGACGAAATCCTTGATGGCGAACTCGAAAAAAGGCTAAAAGATTCAGCCGCAGATATTAAATCAATAGAATTGTCGTTTGGTGATGATATCAAAAAAATATTCTTGAGCAAAGCGATTTTCGATGCAATATCAAAACCGATGGGCAGTTAAGGAAACGGTTTGTTATTGTAAAAAGCAATGTATGAAGATGTATTGGCATGATGTTTCTTTTGTTCCTGGTCTCACCGCTGTTGCTGTCAGAGCGGATGAAGGAGAAGAAGGTTCTGCTTTACGAGCTGGCCCTGCATCTGGAACAAATTACGGAGACAAGAGATCAGATCGGTGAGGAACTGACTTCATTATCTTATGATTCCAGGACAGTATTCCGTGTTATGCTGTTGTACGAATGATCTTCAGGGATTCAGGGGAGGTCTTTGACATTGCAGATCCGGATCTTGCCGTAACGTCCCTTCGAAGTTATATTGTAGCCAGCTTCACTCAGGAAGTCAGTTATATGAAAGGACATCTGGTGGCGATGAGTTTCAACCGGAATGTTTTTGAAATCAGATAATAACGAAATAGTGATTGATAAGGAGGTTTTATGCAAAACCACAAAAAGGATTTGACGAAGGACCCATCGGGCTTTGTACTGCTCGCAGATTATGTGCCGGGTATCATTCAGGAAATCCGGTATTATTCAACATATAACTTCATTGGTGATCGGATCGATGGGTATGAGGAACCATGCGCACTCCTTACAAAGGAGGCAGCGAGGGCGCTGAAAGCCGTCAGTAATGAAATGATGGTTCAGGGATACCGGCTAAAGGTGTTTGACGCCTACCGTCCGGTATGCGCTGTAAAGCATTTTATCCTGTGGGGAATCGAGGATCAGGACATCCGCATGAAACCCTATTTTTACCCCACACTGCAAAAGCAGGAACTCTTTGCGAAGGGCTATATCGCTAAGCAGTCGAGCCACAGCCGCGGCAGTACAGTGGACCTGACTTTGCTTGATATGAGCACAGGAAAAGAGCTTGATATGGGAAGCCCATTTGACCTGTTCAGCGAAGTGTCGCATCCCGATTATCAGGAGATTACGGAGGAGCAATATGCGAACCGCATGGTTTTAAGGCAGGCGATGCTCCGCAGCGGATTCCAGCCGATTGACTGCGAGTGGTGGCATTTCACGCTGGAGGATGAGCCATACCCTGAAACATATTTCGATTTTCCTGTGTCCTCTGAATATTTAAGGAGGTGAAGGGATGGTCATGAGTATTGATAACAGTTTCAATTCGGAGATGAATCTTCGCAGTCAGATCGAGAAGATGATCTGCGATGTCTTTGAAGGACTGGAAACTGATGGTCTGGAGGATCCGATTATCGGAATCGCCGCGGGGGATGATTCCTACTTTGGCCTCTTGAAGAAACAAATAGGGGATGTCCACTGGACACCTTCTGAAGCCTTTGCACAGAAGTACGGAGATGCACCGGATTCTGCAAAGCTGCGGGTTATGTCGATTGTGTTTGTCCGTGAACTTCGGGTTGTTAAGGAAGAAGAATGGGAGGCGCTGGTTCAGGAGTTTTGCGTGGGACTGGAGCGATCGTTTGAAGAAAAAGGCATCCGGTGCGTTTGTCCGGATCTGCTTTTGGCCGCAGTGCCGATGGAGTCAGACAATATAAGCGGTTCGTCAAGCTGGTCGCAAAAGCATGCTGCTTACGCTGCCGGTCTGGGGACATTCGGCCTGAACGGTGAACTGATTTCGAAGAGAGGGATTGCCGTCAGAATCACATCGGTCATTGTTGAAATGGATCTTCCTGTCGACGGAAGAGTCAGTAGGGATCCATTTGGATGGTGCAACAGATGCGGGAACTGCACCGGCAAAGATCAGACAGAACTTCCGTGCAGTAATCATCCGCCTAAATCGGCAGAGATAAACTACAGGCAGATACAGCCGACAGATAATCCACAGCTTGCGTATCTCGTCAGGGCGGGTCTGAAAGGTTATGATCTGGACATACCGGGAACGGCGTATTTCGATCTGCAGCTGGACAGATTGTATGAGTACTACATGGCAGATCCCGTAAAACGAAACTATTTCGTCGCTGTAAACGAACAGGGGAGAGTGCTCGGCGGCATCGGTATCGATGTATTTGAAAATCTGGATGGGTACGCCGAACTGCAGAAACTTTACGTGGCAGAAGACTGCAGAGGGCAGGGTATTGCCAGCCATCTGATAGAAATGCTAGAGGAGGAGGCATCCAGACTGGGCTACAAGGGGATCTATATTGAGACGCATTCAAACCTGCAGGCTGCGAAGAGACTCTACAGGAACATGGGATATCAGCTGATTGAACGGCCGGAGTTTTCGGTTCATGAGACCATGGATACCTTCCTGATAAAAAAACTGGGGTAAAGAGTTTTCCTATTGCTTGTGGTAGAATATATACAATTATAAGTGAGTAAATGAGTGAGGAATCAATCATGTCAGAAGAGAAATCCCGCAATGAGATCAAGAACGAGGCAAAAGAAGAACTCCGGGAGCTTGCGCAAAAGGAGAAGAACGAAAAAAAACAGCGGAGGGCCGAGCGTAAACAGCAAAGAATCGAGGAGCGTAAGAAGTATCCTACCGCGGGGCTTAGGAGAAAAGCCCGCAGGCTTCGCTGGAAACAGGAAAGACAGGAGCGCAGGCGGACTCTGGAGGAACACTACAAAGATGCGCCGTGGATCATAAGAATTCCAAGGCTGTACCTGATAAAACCGTTCATTGCACTGCTGATCATCGCGGCTTTGGGATTTGCGGCAACGCAGATCCTGCCGAGACTGTATATCGAGTCGTTAGATGCGAACAAAAATGCCCCGGTCGCACAGGAGCAGATCGAGGCCCTTTCGCCAATCGACAAGGAGGGGGCGAAACGTATTGACGCGACTGCACCGGTAGATAAGGATGACACCTGGACGATATGCGTGTACATCGTCGCGTCAGATCTGGAAGACAAGGGCGAGAATGACCTGTCCGCAGTGGTCAGGAATCAGATCGCAGAAGAGCAGGGGAGACTTGCTGCGGCGTCCCAGGAAAAGACTGCGAAACGCTTGAGCAGATTCACCGGTGAGCTGAAGGATAATGATCTGGACATGCCGGCATACCTTTACTATCCGGTGAAGCCGGCGCCGGCAGAGGATGGGGAGGAATCGCAGGATCCTGATCATATCGTAGCAGAAACACCGGGCGCAGCGTCCACAGATATCGGTGAGATGACAGCGGAGAAGTGGTCTGATAATATCTCGATTGTGATTCAGACAGGAGGAGCCACCCGATGGAGCAATCCGATGGTGAATCCAAACCGCACGCAGCGGTTCCTCTATAAGAATGGTGAATTCAAGGAGGTGTATGATCAGTCGCTGCAGCCAGCCTCTGATCCGAAGACACTGACCTCTTTTCTGAAGTACTGCAAGAAGGAATATCCGGCGGATCACAATATGCTGATACTGTGGGATCATGGTGGAGCGTCCTTTGGGTATGGACACGATTCGATTTACAATAACATGATGAGTCTTAAAGACGTCCGGGAAGGGCTGGAAGGCGCTTACGAGCCGGACATCAAAAATCCGGCCTACGACATCATTGGGTTTGACGCCTGCCTGATGTCTTCTGTCGAGGTGACGCATGCGCTGGATGGTTTTGCATCCTACTACGCAGTCAGTGAAGAGTCTGAGCCGGGAGATGGATGGGATTATACGCCTTGGCTGAAGGCAATGACAGAGGATCCGACCATGAGCCCCGCTCAGGTGGCGCGAAAAATAGCTGATTCCTATATGGATTTCTACATGACGCAGAACGTCAACATGGGTTGGCTCGTTTCCAATGACGTTTCCTTTGAAGTGCTGGACGCAGCAAAGGCAAGAAAACTGTACAAAGCCTGGTGTGATCTGGCGAAGCAGCAGATCACGGATGCCGCAAAGGATCAGAGCGTGCTGGCGGAGATCGGCAGGTGCTCAGACAAGTCGACGCATCTGGTGTCATCGGTGTACAACCTTTACAACACCATTGATTTAGGGAACTACGTGGATCATATGGTGGACACGTATCCTGCGGAATCGAGCAGCATTAAGAAGCTGATAAAGGATACAGTTATGTACCACAGGGCGAATGGCTCACTCAGCGATACGTACGGTATCTCCGTTTATATGCCCGGGTCAGTCGAGGACTTCAGGGGTCTTATGATGTGCCTGCAGTACATTTATGATGTCTGCGACGATCCTGCAACACAGGCGCTATATTACTATAAAATCGCCGGCTGTCTGAATGAAGATATGCAGCAGTATGTTGCTTCTCTCACAGAGGCAAAAGCCAAGACCCTGAATGTGAAACCATTCAGGAAGTTCGCCTATGAAAAGCCTGTAACCACTGACACAGGTTTCGAGATACCGATCGGTGAGGATCTGCAGAGCATGCTGCAGTCCTATGAGCTGGAAGCAGCCTTCTATGATCAGGACGAAGGGAAACTGATCAATTACGGCAAGGATGAACTGGTACGTTTGGACGGAGAAGGGAAGATGGACTGCGAGTTTGACGGAACATGGATTTGTCTGGACGGCGTGCCCCTTGCGACAGAGGTGGTCTCCTCCACAGAGTCCACCGTGGAGTACCGTTCCCCTATATTGTATAACGGGGAGGAAGCATATCTGTCTTTCGCCTGGGACAGGGATACAGAGACCTTCACCATCAATGGAGTCAGAAAGTCTTCCGGCGGACTTCTCAATTCGCAGTTCAATCCTGATCTGTTCAATTATTTAGTCAACACCCGGATGAATATTGAACTCAAGGAAGGCGATAAGGTTGTCCCGATCTATGAAGTGACGCAGCTGAGTGAAGAAACAGGCAGCACTGATGAAAGCGGCGAAGAAGGAGACGTGATTAAAATCAAGAAACGCTCTGAAATCAAGTCCGATAAGCTGCCGGGCGGCTATTACCTGAACTCTGCGGTAATCAGTGACTTCCGCGGTGATGTCTATTACTCACAGGTAGTCGGCAACAAAATTTCCGGCGGGAAAGTGAAAGAACGCAAAGTGGATTCCGACTTCCTGGGCAGAGATTATTAGAGAATATTAAAGAGAACCCGGCGCGCCGGGTTCTCTTCTTCATGTCGATTTCCTGTCGATTGTTTTAGTCTTTCACAAAGCCTTTGGCAAGTTTCGCTTCGTGAATAATCTTGAGGATTTCATCTTCTTCAAAGTGCTTGATGTACTTATCCTCGATCGCCTGAACTTCTTCCTCTGTCATCGCCTTATCAAGAAGGTCCTTGAGCAGTTCATGCATAACGTGATCTTCATGCTTAGGTACCAGCAGCTCTTCCGATGCTTCCTCGATTTCATGAATCATTTCTTTTACAGATGTCATGTTATTCACCCTCCTTAATGGAATTCTTATTTCACACATATTGTAGCACTTTTATGCGTATTGTTAATACCTTTTCGCGCAAAAGATGTATCTGACTATTTTTTTGATTCTCGCTGATTCGTTTGTATGGGGTCCTCAAGCCATTCCTTCAGTTCGTCTTTATGCGGAACAACGGCTTTATTCGTTTTGCTTCTGTCGATGAGCTTCTTCAGGGAGAGAGGCGTCGACAGGACAGCGAGAAGAATTATTATTACAACAATCAGTGTTTTCATCTTAAATTATACGGCAGTATATGCACGTCCTTTCTGTTTCTATTTTAGTAAAATACAGAAGAAAAGGAAAGTGATATTGATATTGATATCTGAGCGGCACCTATATAAAATATTATCATGAACAATACAATCAATTCAGGAAGCAAAATAGAAGTGATGCGCGCGGAGGATGAATGGCAGAGGGCCGGATCCTATTCGGTGCGCATCGAAGGAATGAACCGTGAGTATCACATTCCCATGCGGGAGGAGATTGATGAGCACGACGGGCCGGGGACGAAGTATATCGTCATCACCGATGACGGATATCCGGTTGCGACATGCAGATTTTTTGCGTTGAAAGAGATTCCCGAAGGATCGATGTACGCCGGTCTCAGCAAACTCGCGATGCTCGGGCGCATGGTTGTTCTCCCCGAATACCGCGGGAAAGGTCTTGGCGAAAAGACCATGCGCGAGGCTGAACGCTGGATGCGTGAGCTCGGATTTGAGAACATCGGAGTCGACAGCCGTGTGAGCGCCGTTGGGTTCTATGAAAAGCTGGGCTATCGGATCATTGACCCGAAGGTGATCATCAGCGGTCCGTTTGAGTGCATTTGCATGACAAAGAAACTGTAGGATAAAAGACAGGAGGCAATATCAATGGCCGTAATAGCCGCATATATGGTGCCGCATCCGCCGATGATCGTGCCGGAGATCGGCAGAGGCAGTGAGGCGCAGATTGCTGAAACAATAAGCGCGTATGAACAGGTCGCTGATGAAATCGCCGTACTGAAGCCGGAAACGATTATCATCACCAGTCCACACTCAATTATGTACGGAGACTATTTTCATATTTCACCCGGAAAAAGTGCCAAAGGGTCTTTCTCGGGATTCGGTGCGCCTCAGGTGAAGTTTGAGGTGGACTACGATACGGGGCTGGTCGATGAGATATGCCGTCTGGCGGACGCGCAGGAGTTTCCTGCGGGGACGCTGGGTGAGCGTGACAAACAGCTGGATCACGGGACGATGGTTCCGCTGTGGTTTATCGGAAAGGCGTACGCTGCGGCTAACGGCAGCACTTCCGCGGAGCCTTTCAAAGTGATTCGAGTCGGTCTTTCGGGGCTTCCGCTGACGGATCACTACAGGATGGGACAGATAATCAGTCAGGCGGCGTCGAACACAGGCAGACGCACCGTAATCGTCGCAAGCGGAGATTTGTCCCACAAGCTGCAGGAATATGGACCATATGGTTTCGCGGCAGAAGGACCGCAGTACGATGAACGCATCATGGATGTCTGCGGCCGGGGCGCATTCGGAGAGCTGTTCGACTTCAGCGAGGGCTTCTGCGAGAGCGCAGCGGAGTGCGGGCACAGATCCTTCGTGATCATGGCGGGAGCGTTCGACGGGGTGGAAGTTGAAGCGAAGGCACTGTCCCATCAGGACGTGACAGGCGTCGGCTACGGTATCTGCACTTTTTATCCGAAGGATCCCGACAGCAGCAGACATTTTCTCGACCGGTATCTGGCGGAGATGGAACAGAAAATGGCCGTAAAACGCGAACAGGAAGATCCTTACGTGAAACTGGCAAGGCAGTCTCTTGAGAGTTATATACTGAACAGAAAACGCATTGAAATACCGGAAGGCCTTCCGGCGGAGATGCTCAATGCAAAGGCAGGAGCCTTTGTATCCATACATAAGAACGGCGCACTGCGCGGGTGTATAGGAACGACCGGACCGACAACGGACTGCATCGCGAGCGAGATCATAAACAATGCGATCAGTGCCTCCACCAGAGATCCGCGGTTCTCTCCAATCGGACCGGATGAACTCAATCTGCTGGAAATCAGCGTAGACGTTCTGGGAGAACCTGAAGATATCGATTCCAAAGAACAGCTGGATGTAAAACGCTATGGCGTCATCGTAAGCAGTATGGGTAAGAGGGGACTGCTTCTTCCTGATTTGGAAGGCGTTGATACGGTGGATCAGCAGATTGAAATTGCAAAGCAGAAGGCAGGCATTCACCGCTTCGAGACGATCAAACTCCAGCGTTTTGAAGTAGTGCGGCATGAGTAGCGCCGGGGCAGGAGTGATTTATGGCGATATGTGAAGTTTGTTTCAGGCACTGTGATATACCCGAAGGCAGGATTGGCTTTTGCGGGGGACGCGTCTGCAGGGATGGTAAGGTCACCGCCGGCAATTACGGCAGGCTGACGGCGCTCGCTCTCGATCCGATTGAGAAGAAGCCGCTGCACAGATTCATGCCGGGAAGCATGATTCTTTCGGTGGGCAGTTACGGCTGCAACCTGCGCTGTCCATTCTGCCAGAACTCGAGTATTTCCTGGTCCGGTGAGGCTTTGCGGATGGCGGACGGCGCAGGCAGTCTGCGCCCGGAGTACGTTTCTCCGGAAACACTGGCCCGGACAGCTGATGTCTATAGGGACAAAGGCAATATCGGCGTGGCGTTCACATACAATGAACCGCTCATCGGCTATGAATATGTGCTGGATACGGCCCGGTTAGTACATAAGAACGGTCAGAAGAACGTTTTAGTGACGAACGGGACAGCGGAACTGCCGGTGCTGGAGAAACTGCTGCCTCATATCGATGCGATGAATATCGATCTGAAAGGTTTTACGGACCGGTATTACGAGGAAACTCTTGGCGGAAGCCGCACAATGGTGATGGAATTCATAGAGGAGGCGGTGCGGCATTGCCATGTGGAACTGACGACGCTCATCGTTCCCGGCGAGAATGATACTATTGAAGAGATGAGAGAGATGACCGGATGGATCGCCGGACTCAAAGACGCGGAAGGCAGTACCATAGGAAAAAGCATACCGCTGCACATCTCGCGGTTTTTCCCGCAGTTCCATATGACGGACAGGTCCCCGACAGAAGTGGATCATATATACAAGTTAGTTGATTTAGCGAGGGATAGGCTCGACTATGTCTATCCCGGGAACTGCTGATAATAGAACTGGTTTTAGAAGGAGGTCACTATGCTGAAAATTTTGACGAGCGAATGCCTGTACGGCGGAAGAGTTGTTAGATATGACGGCGGAGAAGTACCGGAAACACATCCGACTTATCTCAAATGGAAGGAAGAAGGCAGGCTCATTCCGATCTGTCCTGAAGTGTTCGGCGGACTGCCGACACCGCGTCCTGATTCGCAGAGACAGGGAGATAAGGTCACAGCATGTACCGGGGTTGACGTGACAGCAGAGTACACCAAAGGCGCTGTTGAAGCCGTGCGCCTTGCGAAGGAAAACAACGTGGCATTCTGCATCATGAAGCAGGACAGCCCGTCCTGCGGGAGCAAATTCATTTACGACGGAACATTTACAGATACTAAGGTCCCCGGGCAGGGTCTGGCCGTCGAAATGCTGCGAGACGCGGGATTCAAGGTCTTTGCAGAGGAAGATATTGACGAAGCAGCCGCATATCTTGAGAGCCTGCTGTAATATTCCTGAAGTTGTAAGAAATCACTGAAAAAACCCCTTGCAAAGGGGTCTGCGCTGTGATAATATACTCGAGGCAGTAAGCAGAAGTTATCCGCTTCTCACCTTGGGGGCGCAGGCGCCCGGGTTGATACGAAGATAAAGTCCTTTGAGGATTTTTGTGCGCGGATACTTTCTGTATCCGCGTTTTTAATGCCGTGATAATACGGCTGAGTACGAAGGAGGTACAGAACAATAGCAAAGGAAGCTTTAATCAACGAAGAAATTCGTGCCAGAGAAATGAGAGTCATTTCTGCTGATGGAGAGCAGCTTGGTATCATGTCCAGAGATGAGGCGCTCGGTCTTGCCGAGGAGAAAAATCTGGATCTGGTGTGCATCGCTCCGAAAGCTGAGCCGCCTGTATGCAAGATTCTCGACTACGGGAAGTACAAGTATGATCAGCAAAAGAAAGAGAAAGAAGCCAAGAAAAAGCAGCACACAACACAGATCAAAGAGATCAGGCTGTCAACATTTATTGAAGACCATGACATCATGGTAAAGGCAAAAACCGGAGCAAAGTTCCTGAAGGACGGAAACAAGCTTAAGGTCAGCCTCAGATTCAGAGGCAGAGAGCGTGACTATGTTTCGAGAGGGCAGGAAGTCATGGAGAAATTTGCTGAGGCCGTCTCAGAAGTAGGCGATATTGAAAAGAAGCCTAAGTTCGAAGGCAGAAGTCTCACCATGATACTCACGCCAAAGAGCGACAGATGATTCGCGCAGATTAAACAGTCAAATTTTTATTAGCAATAGGGAGGAAGATATGGCAAACAAGATGAAGTCTCACAGAGGCGCATGCAAAAGATTCAAATTAACAGGTTCAGGAAAAGTAAAGAGAAATAAAGCATATAAGAGCCACATTCTTACTAAGAAGAGCCAGAAGAGAAAAAGAGGACTCAGAAAGTCCACTACATTAACTAGTGCAGATCACGGAAGAATCAAAGAAGTTCTGAGCAAGTAAGGAGGTACGGAAATGGCAAGAGTTAAAAAAGGTTTAAACGCACACAAGAGACATAAGAAAGTACTGAAGATGGCTAAGGGCTTCTACGGCTCAAAGCACAGCACATACAGAGCAGCGAAGCCTGCAACAATGAGAGCACTGCGTTCCGCATATGTAGGCCGCAAGAACAAGAAGAGAGATTTCAGAAAGCTCTGGATCGCAAGAATCAACGCTGCAGCAAGACTGAACGACATGAGCTACTCAAAACTCATCGGCGGACTCAAGAAGGCCGGCGTCGACATCAACAGAAAGATGCTTTCAGAGATGGCTATCAGCGACCCGGCTGCATTCGCTGCACTCTGCGAAACAGCAAAGAAAGCAAACTAAACAGCTTTATATGGCGTCAGACGAGAAGGTTCCAACCGAACCTTCTCTTTTTTGTGGTACAATACGGGCATGAACAAAGCAGGTATGAGTACAAGTCAAGAGAAGAGAATCACAATCGGAATACTGGCGCATGTTGACGCAGGCAAGACGACGCTTTCAGAGGCGGTACTGTACAAGTGCGGTGCAGTCAGAAAGCCAGGACGCGTGGATCATGGCAATGCTTTGCTTGACAGCGATTCCCAGGAAAAGGAGCGGGGCATCACGATTTTCGCCGGGCAGGCTGTGTTTCACCTGCCTTCTGCAGGCGGAGAAGGCGCGAATCATGATGCCGCAAGTACGAAGGTGACGCTTCTTGACACGCCGGGCCATGTGGATTTCAGTGCAGAGATGGAGCGGACGCTGAGAGTTCTGGATTACGCAGTACTGGTCGTCAGCGGAAGGGACGGCGTCCAGAGTCATACTCTGACGCTGTGGAAACTGCTGAAACGGTACGATATCCCGACGTTTATATTCATCAACAAGATGGATTTGGAAACGGCGGGCGAGGAAGAGCTGATGGGACAGCTGCGCCGGCATTTGGATGGGGCATGCGGCCAGATTGGCGACACCGAGGAAACAGCCATGTGCAGTGAGGAACTGCTGGAAGAATACCTCGCAGAAGGCAGGCTCACGGATGAAGCCCTTGTGAAGGCGGTCCGGGAACGGAAGCTCTTTCCGTGTTATTTCGGGTCGGCTCTGAAAATGCAGGGAGTGGATGAACTCATCCGGGCACTGGAAACACTGACGGAAGGATACCGTGCTGATGCGGCTGCAGGCATGTCTTACCGCGTCTTCCGCATCACCCGCGACAAACAGGGGGAACGGCTCACACACCTGAAGATCCTCTCCGGTACACTGCATGTGCGCGATGAAATAGATGGTGAGAAGGTCAATCAGATCCGGATCTATTCCGGTGAGAAGTATGAAACAGTGGAAGAAGCAAGACCGGGCACAATATGCCAGATCACCGGGCCTGTGAAGCTTTTGCCTGAAGGTGATGCAGCACTGGAAGCGCTGATGGTGTACAGGGTGCAGCTGCCGGAAGGAACAAACATACCTGAAGCTTACTTCAGGTTCAGGCAGCTTGCGGAGGAGGATCCGCAGCTGCAGGTGATGTGGAATGAGCAGACCCACGAGATTCAGCTGAAACTCATGGGACAGGTGCAGCTGGAGGTTTTGCAGGAAATCGTCCGGCAGCGGTTCGGCATGGACGTGGAGTTCAGCGAGGGAAGGATCGCGTATAAGGAGACCGTCGCAGCGACGGTGGAAGGGGCAGGACATTATGAGCCGCTGCGGCATTACGCAGAGGTGCATTTGCTGTTGGAACCTCTGCCGAGAGGCAGCGGGATGCGGTTTGCCTCGGCTGTGAGCGAGGACGTACTGGACAGGAACTGGCAGCGGCTGATCATGACCCATCTGCTGGAGAAGGAGCACATTGGAACGCTGACAGGCGCGCCCGTGACGGATATGAAAATCACAATTACGGGAGGAAGGGCCCACGAAAAACACACAGAAGGCGGTGATTTCCGGCAGTCCACGTACCGCGCAGTGCGGCAGGGTCTCCGCAAAAGCCTTGCTGCAGGACAGATGATCCTGCTTGAACCGTACTATGATTTTGAACTGGAACTGCCGCGGGATATGGTTGGCCGCGGGATGTCAGATATACAGCGTATGGGTGGTAACTGCAGCGCACCGGAGGAGCAGGGTGACGCTGCGGATAGCACGGTGCTGCTGAAGGGTAAGGCACCGGTTTCCGAAATGAAGGATTATGTGACAGAAGTGGCATCATACACCAAAGGACGCGGACATCTGTCACTGTATTTCGGAGGCTATGAAACGTGTCACAACCAGGAGGAAGTAATCGAAGAGACAGATTACGATCCGGATGCCGATACAGACAACCCGGCGGATTCTGTGTTCTGTTCCCATGGGGCGGGGCATCTCGTGAGATGGGATGAAGCCGATGCGATGATGCATGTCAGCGTTGACGTCGGAAGTACAGAAGGAGAACGCCATGAAACCGGCGGCATCCCGGGAAGCAGGACAGGCAGCGCTTCCGATATAGAGGACAAAGACCTTCAGCGAATCTTTGACCGGACTTTCAAAAGCAAAAAATCGGACAAGCCCAGCATCGAGGCGCGCGAGTTCGACAGCGAACTGGAGCGCAGAAAGAAAGCAGCCGAGCGAAGACGGCGGGCGGTGGAGGCGGCCAGAAGACAGGAAGAACTGCGTCTGCCGGAGTACCTGCTTGTGGACGGCTATAATATCATCTTTGCCTGGGACGAGCTCAAAGAGCTGGCGAAGGAGAATATCGACAGTGCCCGGGACGCCCTTATCGAAATCCTGGGGAATTATCAGGGGTTCCGGAAGTGTAATGTCATCGCGGTCTTCGACGCCTACAAAGTCAAGGGCGGTCAGCGTCACTTCGAGAAACACGGCGGAGTCACCGTGGTCTATACCCAGGAGGCTGAGACTGCGGATGCCTACATCGAGCGAACAACATACGAACTTTCGGGTAAAGGCAACAAGAGCGGCAAACGCTACCGAGTGCGTGTAGCCACATCCGATAGGCTCGAGCAGATGATCATACTGGGTAACAACGCCCATAGACTTTCCGCCAACGATTTCAGGGAAGAGGTCGAACAGGTGAATGAGGAAATCAGGGATTACCTCAAGCAGCTGGCGCGGCGTAACGAAATTGAAAATCCTAACAAGCTGATAATCGAATAATCACAAAAACGACAAGAAGACGGCTGGAGAAGAAGTTATAATAACAGAAACAGACTATGACATGCAGTACCATCTGAAAGGATAAAAGAGTGGGTAAATCAAACAATAAGAAATTCAAAAAAGCAGCACTGCGCAGGGCAGGGGTGCTGGCAATCGGTATTATCACGGCCATAAGCATGTTGGGACTGACAGCGTGCGGGAGCGATGTAAACTTTTACAGCGGACTTGATCTGGACGAGTACATAAAGGTAGGCGAATACAAGGGGATAGAGGCTGACAAGGTCGAAGTGAAGGTCGAGAAGTCAGAGATCGCGGATGCGATACTTGAAGATATGGATGCCGCAACGAAAGACAAGAAACTTAAGAAGGGGACCGAAGTCAAAGAGGGAGATACGCTCAACATCGATTATGTTGGCAGGATAGACGGCAAAGAGTTCGAGGAAGGATCTGCGGAAGGGTACGATCTTAAACTCGGGAGCGGCTCCTTCATCGATGGATTCGAGGAAGGACTTGTCGGGCATAAAGTCGGTGAAGAGAATATAGAACTTGCGCTGGCATTTCCGCTGAATTATCAATCAGAGGAACTGCAGGGCAAGGATGTTGTGTTCACAGTGAAGATCAATTCAGCAACGAGACCGGAAAAACCCGAATACAACGACGCGTTTGTGAAGACACTCGGTGACTACAAGAACACGGAAGAATATGAGAAAGCTGTAGAAAAGCAGATCTATAAGACAAAAAAGGAAGAAGCAGAGCAGAATCAGAAGACAGAGATATGGTCTCAGGTTTTGGCCGATACAAAAGTGAAACAGTATCCTGAAGATGTCGTCACGCACTATATAGAGAGCTTCGACAAACAGATCGACTACTATGCGGATCAGCAGGGCATCGACAGGAAGGACTTTATCGCTAAATACTACGGCGTATCAACAGAGAAAGAGCTGAAGAAACAGCTGAAGGACTATGCACAGACACTGGTGAAGCAGGAGATGCTCGTCGAGTACATAGCGGAGAAAGAAGGTATCAGCTATACGGACGATGAAGCGAAGAAACTTCAGACGGATATTGAGACGCAGGGTTACACTGATGAGACTGTGGAAATAGAAACCGGCCGAACCATGGACCAGTATGTGCACATCGAACTGCTCTATGAGAAGGTACTGGATTTCCTGCAGGAAAACGCGAAAATATAATAGATTAAATTACAAAAATCGAATCCTATAGTGCCGCGGGACAATTCCGACGGCACTTTTTTTGTTTTTGCGTCTATGTTTTGAATGTATACAATATAATATACAATATAATGCGTGAAGGGGGTTGCACTGTACCAAAATGGTGTGATATATTGTGTCCGTAAGTTTATGGAACCGTTTTGTCTGCTTTTGCAGTTTAACGCGTTAGCGATGAAGCGGTAAACGAACTATGATTCTCTGGAGAGCTCCGGGTAAGGCCGGGCGCCGAAGGTGTACGCGTTAAGGGGTCATCGAGGAAGACTCAAATAAACGTAATCTCTCAGGCAAAAGGACAGGGCAGATA
>CACYBO010000143.1 GCA_902772685.1 uncultured Eubacteriales bacterium
GATTCCGCTGGCTTTGGTGGTTGGAACGAAACATGAGGGGCGTAATAACGCGTTCGCGCGGAATTTTATGCCCCTTCTTAGTCATTCTTCAGAATTTGCGGTGAAGTGGAAGATCCTTTGCGCTGCACATCTGGAAGAGGGCATACGGGAACCTGTCAAACTGTATGAATACAGAAACAGGTTCTATGTTGAAGAAGGCAATAAGAGAGTCAGCGTACTGAAGTATTTTGGGGCTGACAGCATCGATGCCTATGTGATCAGGATACCTTCAGCGCAGGACGGCACGAAGGAAGCGGAACTGTACGAAGCGTTTCTCAGGTTCTTCGAGTGGAGCGGACTCAGAACAGTTGAGTTTTCTGAGCCCGGGTCCTATGAACAGCTGCAGCAGGCCGTAGGCAAGGACGTCGGGGAGGTCTGGTCGGAAGAGGACCGCAGCGATTTTCTCTCTTTTTATTACTATTTTCATAAGGAATATGTTAGTATCGGGAAGGGGGAAACACTCAGGTCGCTCTGCGATGACATGCTGGCATTTATAGAAATGCACGGCTACAAAAATGTATGTGATCTGAGCCCGCAAAAGCTCAGAGAACTGGTCCGTCAGCCGGTCAGGAAAAAGATGAAGATCCTGGCTGTGGCAGACGATGAATCGAAATATTACTATGAACATTATTCTCCGGGGAAATTAGATGATTTCGACCTGATTTTAGCCTGCGGAGATTTACATAAAGTCTACCTGGAATTTCTTACGACAATGGCGGGCTGCCCTGTTTTATATGTGCGCGGCAATCACGACGATATACTCATAGATGATCCGCCAGGCGGATGCATTTGCATAGAGGACACGGTGTTTGAGTACGAAGGCCTTCGAATCGCCGGGCTGGGCGGCTCTTTCAAATACAAGGAAGGCAGAAATACGTTTACAGAAGAAGAGATGGAAAAGCGTGTCCGCAAACTCGGGAGAGCAATCCGCAGACACGGCGGAATAGATATTTTGGTTACGCATGCGCCCGCAAGAGGACTGAATGATTTTGATTCTGTTTCACACAGAGGGTTCAAAGCGTTCATCCGCTTTATGGAAAAATACCATCCATCGCATCTCGTCCACGGGCACATCCATAAGAATTACGGAATCCATATCCCGCAGAGAAGCGAGTGGAATGGGACAACTATTATCAACGCATATGAACATTGTGTGTTTTATATATAGGAGGCAATCATCATGACACAGATCATGACTCTGGGTGAAGTCCTTATCGACCTGACCCAGACAGGAACAGACGAAAAAGGAATCCCACAGTTTGCTGCATTCCCCGGCGGAGCGCCGGCAAATGTTGCCGTTGCGGCGTCCCGGCTCGGCGCAACGGCCGGATTTATCGGGAAGATCGGAAAGGACGCTTTCGGCGCCCAGCTTAGGAAGACGCTGGAGGATGACCGCGTGGACACATCATCTCTTTTTGAAACAGAGGATGTGCCGACAACGCTCGCCATCGTTTCCGTCGATGATAAAGGGGAGCGCAGTTTTTCATTCTACAGGGATCCCGGTGCAGACACACAGCTGGGGACCGAAGAAGCAGTGCAGTTTCTGGAAGCAGAGAATCTGCCGAGGATCCTTCATTTTGGATCTTTGAGTCTGACGACGGAGCCCGCCCGTCAGGCTGCGCTGACTGCTGTTGACGAGGCGCGTAAACAGGGCGTTCTGATCAGTTACGATCCGAATTTCAGAGCGGCACTTTGGCCGAGCGAAGAGGAGGCGGTCATTTGGATGAAGCGGCCTCTTGATATGATTGATATCCTGAAGATCTCCGATGAGGAGCTAGTTCTTCTGACCGGTACAGATGATCTTGAGAGGGGAAGCAGAATTCTCGCGGAATACGGGATTAAACTGGTTATGATTACATTGGGAAGCGAGGGAGTCTATTACCGCTACCGCAATCATTGCGGGAGAATACCTGCGGTCTCCGTCAGTATTTGTGATACCAACGGCGCCGGGGATACATTTCTGGGCGGCGTACTGGCGAAGCTTGCTCCGCTCGATGAGTTTCCGCCGGAAGGAACTCTGCAGGATATTCTTGCCTTTGCGAACCGCGCAGCTGCGATGACATGCTCCAGGCCGGGAGCGATTCCCGCAATGCCGACATCAGCAGAACTCGGAGAATGACGGATATGAGCGAACCAACAAAAGCACAATTGCTGGATGAACTGAAATGGCTGTATATGGAACTCTACGGAGATGAGGAGGCCTTTGCATACTTTGAGGGCATGCTTCGAAAGAACGCCGAAGAACGCAAGGCGTCTCTTCGCGAGCTCGATGCTGCACGGCTTAGTGACAGGGACTGGTACAAGTCCAGCAACCTGCTCGGCATGATGCTGTATGTGCAGAATTTCGGCGGCAGCCTGAAAGAAGTAAAAAAACACCTCCCGTATCTGGAAGAGTGCGGAATCAATTATCTGCATCTGATGCCTTTGCTGGACTCGCCAAAAGGCAAGAGTGACGGCGGATATGCGGTGGCGGATTTCAGGAAGGTCAGACCAAAGCTGGGGACGATGGAAGATCTGGAGTCTCTGGCTGACGCCTGCCGTGAAAAGGGAATTGCCCTGTGCCTGGACTTCGTTCTGAACCACACCAGCGATGAGCACGCATGGGCAAAGGCCGCCAAAGCCGGCGACAAAGCGGCGCAGGACCGCTTCTTCATTTATGATTCCTGGGACATCCCGAATCAGTTTGAGCAGACGGTTCCGCAGGTGTTTCCAACGACAGCGCCTGGAAACTTCACATGGTGCGGGGAGATGCAAAAGGTCGTCATGACCTGTTTTCACGACTACCAATGGGATTTGAATTACGCGAACCCGGTGGTCTTCAATGATATGGTGGATAATCTCCTGTACCTGGCGAACCGCGGAATGGATGTCATCCGGCTTGACGCGATTCCGTACATCTGGAAAGAACTGGGAACGAACTGCAGAAATCTTCCGCAGGTGCATACACTGGTTCGGATGATGCATCTGGCCTGTCAGATTGTCTGCCCCGGCGTTGCGCTTCTCGGTGAAGTGGTTATGGAGCCGCGGCAGGTTGTTCCTTATTTCGGACCGGAGGAAAAACCGGAATGCGATATCCTGTACAATGTGACGACCATGTGCACGACGTGGCACACACTTGCAACACGAGATGTCAGACTGCTGCAGTATCAGATGGAACAGGTCTGCAGACTGCCGGAGAACTGTTTCTTTCAGAATTATCTCCGCTGTCATGATGATATCGGCTGGGGATTGGACTATGGTTACTTAGGGCAGTTCGGCTTTGGCGAGGAACCGCATAAGCGCTATCTGAACGATTGGTTCACCGGTAAGTGGCCGGGGAGCTGGGCCCGCGGGGAACTCTACAACGATGCAGAGTCTCTGGGCGACGCCAGGGCCTGCGGAACGACGGCTTCTCTGTGCGGGCTGGAATGCGGAATACTGGAAGCGCTGGACAACAAGGGCGACGCATCCCTGAAACGCGGACTGAACTGCGACCTGATGATGCATGCCTGGATGTTCACTCAGACGGGAATACCGGTGCTCTACAGCGGTGATGAAATCGGACAGCTCAATGACTACAGTTATCACAATGATCCGGCCCACTGTGAAGACAGCCGGTATGTGCACCGCGGCAAATTTGATTTTGAGCTGGCGGAGAAACGCTTCGAAACGGGTACGATGCAGCAGATCATTTTTGACGGTCTGCAAAAGCTGAAAGATACGAGAACGAAATATGACGCTTTTCGAAGTGACGCGGACGTATTCGTTTACTATACGGGAAATGACAATGTTATGGGGCTGCTCCGCAGATACAGTGAACAGTCACTGATCTGTCTGTTCAATTTTTCGGAACAGCCTGCTGATGTGAAACTGCATGGAAAAACCTGGAAAGACATCCTGAGTGAGGAGATAATCAAAGCCGCAGAGGATGGAACAGCCCGGATCCATTTCGATGGATATGGCTTCAAATGGCTGTTGGAATATGATGAAGCAGAGTGAGTTAAAGAGAAAACTTGATACCGTCTATGGCAGAGATGCTGCAGACGCCCAAATGCTGCGGTACAGCCGGCTGCGCATGCGGTTTGCGGATGAGTTCGGAGCATGTGAACCGCATTATTTTCGTGCGCCGGGACGTACTGAAATCGGCGGCAATCACACAGATCATCAGCATGGACAGGTTCTGGCGGCAGCAATCGATCTGGATATCGCTGCGGCTGCGGCACCAGCGGAAGACGGCGTAATCCGCATCGTCTCAGAGGGATTCGGGAGAATTGAAACGGATACGGACTGCAGCTATACAGCCGACGAAAAAGCTGCTGAGGAAGGCACACCTACCGCGCTTGTGCGCGGCGTATCGGAAGAGATGAAGAAGCGCGGATACCGCACCGGCGGATTCTGCGCTTATATGACCAGCGATATTCCACAGGGCGCCGGACTATCGTCTTCTGCTGCTTTTGAAGTGCTGATCGGCGTGATCATCAACGGGCTCTTTAATGACGGATGTATTGCCGCAGAGGAAATCGCGCACATCGCTCAGGCGGCAGAGAACTCCTACTATGGGAAGCCGTGCGGTCTCATGGATCAGATGGCGTGCGCTATGGGCGGACTGTGCCGTATCGATTTCAGTGATCCGGCGGCACCTGCTGTGGAGAAACTGGATATCGATTTTCAGGAAATGGGATACAGCATATGCATCACAAACACCCACGGATCCCATGCAGAACATACAGAAGACTACGCCGCTGTGCAGACTGATCTCGCAAAAGCAGCAGGCATATTTGGAAAGAGCGTTCTGGAAGGCGTATCTGAAGAAGAAGTAATCATGCACGCTTCCGAAATCCGAAGAGCCGGAGGTGACAGGGCGTTTCTGCGCGCCATGCATGTGGCGGCAGAAAACGGCAGAGTCATCAGAGAGGCAGCGGCTCTGAAGGAGAGAAACATCTCAGCATTCCTGGAACTCGTCAGGCAGTCCGGCGATTCATCGTACAAGCTGCTGCAGAATGTGCATGTCGACCGAACGCCGGAAAAACAGGAACTGGCTGTGGCGCTTGCAATCAGCGAAGCAGTACTGAAAGATTCGGGAGACAGCGCCTGCCGTGTGCACGGCGGAGGTTTCGCCGGAACCATTCAGGCTTTTGTTGAGGAAAGGTACGCCAATCAATACCGATCCGCAATGGATGAGGTGTTCGGCAAGGGTTCGTGTTCATTCATAAGAATATGCCAGGCAGGCGGTATGTAAATTGATCCGTTCAATATTATTGATATATGTTTCAGGAGGTGTAAGATGTCGAATACGCTTCATGTAGATTATAAACTGATGAGCTATGATGAAACCGTCAAAATAGTGGAAGAGGCCATGCGGGCCGCACGGCAGGAGATTCCAAAGGGCGAGGTGGCGGATTATATCCCGGAGCTCGGCAAGGTGGATCCTAATCAGCTGGGAATCTGTATCTATCCGCTCCGCGGGGACAAAATCTGTCTGGGGGACTACCAGACCAGATTCACCATCCAGTCCATCTCCAAAATAATTTCACTGTGCGTGGCGCTGGAACTTTTTGGCGCAGAGAAACTGTTTGAAAAAGTGGAGGCAGAGCCATCGGGCGAGGCATTCAATTCACTGGTGGAACTCGATCTCAACTCCAACAAGCCTTATAATCCGCTGATCAATTCCGGTGCGCTGGCAGTAGCGGGCATGCTGATTGAGGAAGTGTCCTTTCACGATATGCTCCGGTTCGCCCGGGAGCTCTGCGATGATGATCAGATTGTAATGAACAGAGATGTCTACGATTCCGAGATGGCAACCTGTTCAAGAAACCGTGCGATTGCATACCTTCTGGAGAGCAAAGGAATCATCCGGACAGATGTGGAAGATGCGCTGCGGTTTTACACGAAGCTCTGTTCATTGGATGTAACAGCAGAATCGCTGGCGAATTTTGCAAATCGCCTGGCTAACGACGGAGTTGGAAATATTTCCGAAAAGCGCTACCTTTCCAGTAAAAATGTGCGGATCGTGAAAACACTCATGCTGACCTGCGGTATGTATGACGGCTCCGGCACCTACGCTGTAGAGGTCGGAATCCCAACGAAATCCGGCGTAGGAGGAGGTCTTCTTGCGGTGTCCGACAAAAGAGCGGGCATCGGCGTATTCGGACCGTCGCTGGATAAAAAGGGAAACAGCATCGCAGGTTGCAGGCTGCTGAAGGAAATCGCCAGCAGACTCCGGTTGACCTTGTTCTTTGACACGGATCTGCTGAACGCTTCCAGAAAGAATTACTCCCTGAATGATTTTCCGAAACATCATCTGAAATAGCCGAAGGGGTATACTGCTATAGACAGGGATTGCATGCAGATGAAATCGTTATCAGGTCTCTTCCAGATAATCTGGGCGGATCTGCGACGTGTACTTTGCAAAGGCCGAAGGAATAGAGTAGACATCGCGGAGTTCTGAAGCGGAGGCCAGAAACAGTTCATGCTGCTTCGGTCTGCCGGATGTAAACTCCTCCCATTCGTCAGCAAGTATTTCCCAACCGGTCATGTGCCATTCCTTATGGGTGAAGATGTGCTTCGCCTGTCCGAGCGGCCGTACACGGACAGACGAAAAACCCAGCTGCTGCAGGTAGGCGGATATATCCGAATTGTGCAGGGTACCATCGGTATTGGGATATTCATAGAGACCTGCCAGAAGGCCCCGGTCCGGCCGTCTGCGAAGGGCAAGCCTGCCCTGATAATAAATGAGAAAAACAGTTTTATATTCAATGTCCCGTGATGCTTTTGGCGCAGTGACAGGAAGCTGCTGACAGGTTCCGTCTGCATTCGCCCGGCAGAAATCCATCCACGGACAGTCTTCGCAGAGAGGTGTGCCGTTCGGCAGACAGATGCACGCGCCCAGATCCATAAGTGCCTGATTGAAGTCGCCGCAGCGTTCCTTCGGGAAGATCTCATCGTAATATTCCCTTGCCGCAGCTTTTGCTGCGGTGTTTTTTATATCCTTATCGTAGCCTGTCATACGTGAGAACACGCGCAGGAGATTCCCGTCGATTGCGGGAATCCGCTCATCGAAACAGATGGAGGCGATGGCAGCAGCCGTGTAGGGACCAATTCCCGCGAGTCTCTGCAGTTCATGAGAGGTTGCAGGCATGATTCCGTCGTAATCGTCCATAATCTGTTTTGCTGCGCGGCGGAGATTCCGCACGCGACTGTAATAGCCCAGACCCTGCCAGAGCTTTGTGCAGAGATCCTCTTCCGCTTCCGCGAGGGCTTCGATCGTAGGCAGCTTCCGGAGAAACCGGGCGTAGTAATCACGGACGGCTTCGACACGTGTCTGCTGCAGCATGATTTCAGAAAGCCAGACATGATAAGGCGAAGGGTCCTCCCGCCAGGGCAGGATCCGCCTGTTGCTGTCATACCAGTCCAGCAGACGGACAGATAAAGAATTGTTGTTCTCACAGTACTTGTTGCTCATATGAAAAGTATAGTCTATTCGCCGGAAACGCACAATGACCGGATTTGAGATTACAACCGGAATCAGAACTTGCAAAGACTATCCAATGGGGTACAATACAGTTGTGAAAGGAAAAAACAGCAGCAATCAATATGGTGAAAAAAGATCGTATTCAGTTATCTGATCATTTTACATACAGGAAATTATTTCTGTTTGTCCTGCCCACAATTGCGAATATGATTTTTCTATCCATCTATGGAATTGTGGATGGATTGTTCATTTCCAATTATGTGGGAAAGGTTGCTTTTGCGTCCGTCAATATTACCTTTCCTATTTTCTCGGTATTAGGCGTATTCGGACTGATGCTTGGCACAGGAGGCTCGGCTATCATCGGCAAGAAACTGGGCGAACAGGAACCCGAAAAGGCGAACGGGTATTTCTCCTTTTTTGTTTTTGTCTGCATCGCGGTCGGGATTGTCATGGCTGTCGCAGGGGTTTTCATCCTGCGCCCGGCAATTGAACTGATCGGCGTGGAAAAAGGAATGATTCGTTACTGTATGGTGTACGGAACGATTGGTATGATCACACTTCCATGCTACATGCTCCAGTTCCTGTTCCAGATTCTGTTCGTAACCGCTGAGAAACCGCGGCTCGGATTCTGGATTACGGTCATGACAGGCGTGATCAATATCGTGCTGGATTTTCTGCTGATCGTTGTATTCCACTGGGGAGTTATAGGTGCGGCTGTTGCGACGGGAATCAGCGAACTCGTCGGAGGAATCACACCGCTCGTCTACTTCTGCCGTCCGAATGACAGCCTCCTCCGGATTGGCCGGCCGCAGGTGGAATTCCGGGCTCTCAGAAAAGCGTGCTCCAATGGACTTTCCGAGTTTGTGTCTACGGTTTCCGAATCGGTTGTGTCTATGCTGTACAACTTTCAGCTGCTGCGGCTTGCCGGGGCTGACGGGGTTGCAGCATTCGGCGTCATGCAGTACTGTACATTCATCTTTTTCGCGATTTTTGCCGGATACAACATGGGCGTACAACCCCTGTTCAGCTACAATTTCGGTGCGGAGAATCGTGTGGAGATGAAAAATCTGTTCCGGAAGAGTATGATTCTGGTGGAAAGCGGCGGACTGATGATGCTGGCGGTGCTTATCATCTTCGCACGGCCGCTGATTTCAATATTCGTAGGCTATGACACGGATCTTGTGGACATGGCAGTTCACGGGATGCGTATCTACGCGCTGATTTTCATCACGTGCGGCATCAACATCTTCGTAACGGGAATGTTCACTGCGCTGAACAACGGCGTTGTGTCCGCGTTCATTGCGACCGTTCGAGTTGTCATATGCGAAATCGGTTCTGTCATGATACTGCCGATTTTCTTCGGGCTGAACGGCATCTGGTTTTCGGCGTCTGTAGCCGAGGCAGGATCGATTATTCCGGTAATTATCTTCCTAGTAGTGTTGAGAAAAAGATACGGATACGCGTAATCCGGCGGCAGGCTGCCTTTCGGAGAAGTGTTTAAATTCCGGGGAATATCTCTTGACAAAACATTTATATTGTGTAAAATATAATTGCACACAATATAAATATCAAGTAGGGAAAAACCAATGAACGGAAATTGTTACAAAGAAGAGATGAAACTGGATAACCAACTGTGCTTTCCGCTCTACGCGGCCGCAAGAAATGTGACCGGTCTCTACACTCCCTGGCTGAAGCAGCTGGGACTGACGTATACACAGTATATCGTCTTCCTGGTATTGTGGGAGAAGGACGGCATACCGGTGGGAGAAATCTGCGAGAGGCTGATGCTGGACAACGGAACCGTATCTCCGCTGCTGAAGAAGATGGAGCAGGCCGGATACATCAAACGAAGTCGCAGCGAGGAAGATGACCGTGTCGTCAGAATCACACTGACGGAGAAGGGGAGGGACTTGCAGGAAAAAGCCAAGGACATCCCGGCCAAGGTGGGCAGCTGCATTGATCTGCCGCCGGAGAAAGCACAGGAGCTCTATGAACTGCTGTATGAGCTTTTAGGAAAGAAAGGAGAATGAACATGGCAACAGTATATGATTTTAAAGTAAAGGACAGAGCAGGAAATGAAGTCAGCCTGGATGATTACAAAGGCAAAGTACTTCTGATTGTGAATACAGCGACCGGCTGCGGATTCACGCCGCATTATGATCCGCTGGAGGAAATGTACAAAGAAATGAGAGATCAGGGTTTTGAGATTCTGGATTTCCCTTGCAACCAGTTCGCCAATCAGGCGCCTGAATCCGATGACGAGATCCACGAGTTCTGCACGATGAAGTTCGGTACGGAGTTCCCGCAGTTTGCGAAGATCGATGTGAACGGAGAGACAGCAGATCCGCTGTTTGCTTATCTCGCCGGGGAGAAACCGTTTGAAGGGTTCGGCAAAGGTCTCAAGATGGCAGCGCTGAAAAAATTTGCGGACGCCAACAATAAGAAATTCGGTGAAAAGGCGTATATCAAATGGAACTTTACGAAGTTCCTGATCGACAGAGAAGGCAATGTCATCGCAAGATTTGAACCTACCGTAGATATGGATGATGTGAAAAAGGCGGTTCAGACAGCACTGTAAGAAACTGTGAGCAAAATAGGAGAAACGGCAATGAGCAATAAGAATACTGACATTACATCCGCAACCGTTGACAGAGAAAAAACCATCGTCAGAACCAGTATCATCGGGATCATCACGAATGTTCTGCTGGCTGCGTTCAAGGCGGCGGTAGGACTGATCTCGAACTCCATCGCAGTAACGTTAGACGCGGTGAATAACCTTTCAGATGCACTGTCTTCAGTAATCACAATCATCGGAGCTAAACTCGGCGGCAAGAAGCCGGATAAGAAGCATCCGCTCGGATATGGCAGGATTGAATATCTCAGTTCCATGATTGTCGCTGCCATCGTCCTCTATGCCGGCATCACTTCGCTGGTGGAATCCGTCAAGAAAATCATCCATCCGGAGGTTGCTGATTACGGAAAGGTCTCACTCATTATCATAGCAGTGGCGATTATCGTGAAGCTGGTTCTCGGCAGCTATGTGAAAAAGAAGGGTGAGAAAGTCAACTCCGGGGCGCTGATTGCCTCCGGCAAAGACGCTTCATTCGATGCGATACTGTCGGCGTCTGTCCTCGCTTCAGCGATCGTCTTCCTGATTTGGGGCATTTCACTGGAAGCCTATGTGGGCGTTATCATTTCCATTGTGATTATCAAAGCCGGAATTGAGATGATGATTGAAACGCTGAACGATATCATCGGACAGCGGTCAGACGCGGAGATGAGCAAGCAGATCAAGCATCTATTGAATGAAGAACCGGAGATTCGGGGCGCATATGATTTGACATTGTTCAACTACGGACCGGATAAATACTATGGTTCAGTGCACATGGAGCTGCCGGATACCATGACGGTGGATCAGGTGGATGTGCTGACGAGAAAAATCCAGCTCAAAGTCTTTCATGAGACGGGTGTGATTCTGACCGGAATCGGCGTGTACTCCTACAACACTGCGGACGATGAGGCGGCTGAGATCCGCAACACCGTCCAGAAGACGATTCTGTCCCATGACTGGGCATTGCAGATGCATGGCTTCTATGCGGATACTGTGCAGAAAACGATCCGTTTTGATGTTGTTGTCAGCTTTGATATCGACCACAAAGAGGCGCAGGACATCATGACGAAGGAAGTGCAGGAGCTGTATCCGGACTATTCAGTACAGATCATCCCGGATGTTGATATTGCAGACTGACGGGAATAAACAGGGGTAAATAAAAAGGGAGGCACCGTACGGTGCCTCCTGATTGTTTTAGTCACGTTTTGTCTGTTTCAGTGTGCTGAGCGGAACAGAATTCATCCTCGGAAGACCGATAATGATGACTGCTGCGAAGACGATCAAGTAGTAGATGACAGCCATCCGGTGCGCGAAGATCGCAGCGACGACCATGAACAGTGAACCGAATATTGCGATAACCGGAATAACCGGGGTAATGTTGTAATTCCTGATCTTCTTGATCAGCACGAGGAAGAGCGGAATGTACATCGCATAAATCGTGATGATCGGGAGCTCTGATGTGTCGAAGCAGAATGGGCCGAACCATGGCGCCGTAAGGTTCGCGCCGTAGAAGTACAGCAGCCACCAGCCGGCGACCAGCAGTCCCATGATGGATGCGTTGGAAGGCATGTTAGTAACCGGATCAACCTGACTGAACATCCGCGGGTTGTAGCCTTTGCCTCTGATCGCCAGAGAGTAGAAGCCTCTGACATTGGCCATCATCAGACCGTTCAGCACTCCGTAACAGGATACGACAATCAGTACGAATACACCTGTTCCGCCGATTTTTGAGAATATAGTAGTAAAGGCAATCTTCGCGCCCTCTTCGCCGCCGGCCATCATCGTCTCATTGTCGACAGCACCGGCGAGGCCGATGTAGTAGACGATGTAGATGAAGACGACGATCAGAGATCCGAAGAAGAGAGCACGCGGCAGGTTCTTCTTGGAATCCTTGATTTCAGAGTTGATGGATGTTGCGATGATCCAGCCTTCATAGGCAAATGATGTTGCGCAGACTGCTGTAAACAGAGCAGGACCTGCAGGGCCTGCGTCCTGAGCTACATAGCTGAAGTTTTCCATCGTCATGCCGTTGTGAAGACCGAAGATGGTGCCCACGATTGCCATGAGAAGAAGAGGAATAAACTTAATGACTGTTGTAGCAACCTGCACTTTGCCCGCGATGATCGGACTGAGCGAGTTGCAGACATAGGCCAGGACTAAAAGGAAACCTGCCAGCGCCATGCACTGAGGACCAACGATGTCCCATCCGACCAGAACGCTGAAGTATCTGGCGGTGACCCAGGCCAGTACAGAAGTCAGCGTCGGATAGTAGATGGTCGCCATGAACCATCCCACGATATAACCGTATTTTTCCCCGCACATTTCTTCCGCATAGTCCACGATGCCGTTGCACTTTTCATGGTGTGACGCCAGAACGCCGAACACGTAGGCGCAGGAAACCATGATGATGCCGCCGATCAGCCATGCGAGAATTCCAAGTGTGGTCCTTCCGTCGGTGCAGACGAGAATCTTCTCCGCTTTGAAGAAGACGCCGGAACCGACTACGATACCAACCACAACGCAGATCGCTGTGATCAGACCATATCTTTTTTCGAGTTGATTTTCCATTTCATCTGTCTCCTTATTGGATTATTGTATTTCAGGTGTGAGAACACACCGCGACTATTATCATACTTTTTGGGCCGCTCGTCAACACATAGCCGCAAGACCGCTTGTTTATGGTATACTAATACCATGCAAAATCAAGACAAACAAACAGTTTGTTTTCATCGGAGGAAAGCTACATGTCAAAAAAGAGAAAAGTTATTGAAGAAGTAAAAATTCCATGGTATCAGAAAGTCAAGAAGAGCACGTGGATCATGACGGCTATTATTGTTGCCATGGTTCTCGCCAGTGCGGGAATCATTATCTATGACCATATGGATACATACAGTAAACTCGACTACGACAAATACATCAAAGTCGGGAAATATGACGGGCTCAAGGGCGATAAAGTCAAGGTGTCCGTAAGCGATGAAGATGTTAAGGCGGAGATCGAGAAGCGCCTTGATGAGGCAGCTGATGTAAAGACCGTAAAAAAAGGTGAAGTAAAAGATGGCGATACTATCATAATCGATTACGTTGGACGGGTAGACGATGAAGAATTCGAAGGAGGGACCGCTGAGAAACAGGAACTTGAAATCGGTTCCGGTTCGATGATCCCAGGATTTGAAGAGTCCCTTATCGGGCAGAAGGTCGGTGGAACGTGCACGATAAATGTTACGTTCCCTGAGGATTATCAGGAAGCGTCTCTGGCAGGAAAGGACGCGGAATTTGATGTAACGATCAGAAGCAAGCAGGAGAAAGACGTTCCTGCATATGATAAAAAGTTCATCAAGTCGGTATCAAAGTACGACAACAAAAAAGACTATGAGAAGTCGATAAAGAAAGAACTCAGAAAGCAAGCGAAGGAAGATGCGGAAAGTCAGTTGGAAGAAACCCTTTGGACTAAGGTCATGGATAAGACAAAAGTAAAGAAATATCCGAAGGACCTGCTCGCCGAGGAAACAGAAAACATGAAGGTTCAGTATGAACGTATGGCGCAGCAGTATGGAACCGACGTTTCGGCTATGGGAATCACCGAAGACCAGTATAAGGAGTTCGCGAAGGAGTCTCTCAAGGAGAAACTTGCTCTCCATGCAATCGCCAAAAAAGAACACCTGAAAGTCAGAAAGAGCGACATGCAGGATCTGTACGATGAAGTACTCGATGCCAACGGAATGACGGAAAAACAGTTTGAAAAGGCTGCCGGAATGAGCGTTGAGGACTACGTCAAGGCAAACGACCTTGAAGTACAGGCCCTCAGAAATGTCGTCGTGGATTATATCGTTGAACACGCCAAACTGAAGTAGTTATGTTTGAATCCCTGAGACAAAGAAGCCGCGATCCGTCGGTCAACCTGTATTTGAGACTGATGGATCTGGACGGAACATCACCTACGACATTCTACATGATGGATGAAATCGGACGTACGCAGGTTCTGCTTGAGTACGACTGGTCCGGGGAATGGCCGGTATTTTGTGATACCTACGAAGTTCTGTACAAGACGGAACTGTACGGAAAGTTTTGCCTGATCATGCGGAAGTACAGGGAGAAGGGACTGGACGGGTGTATTGTCATGGAGTATTATCCCGGAACACAGGGAAGGATTTTCATGAGAGGCCTGTCAGAAGCAAGCGTGAAGCTGATTGTAGATGAGTTTATGAGAAAGGTGAAACGCAGGAAGAAGCGTCTTGCTTTTTCCTGCGCAACAGGCAAATAGACGGTTAGAGATAAGACAGGAGGACGACAGTGGGTTCAAAGATTGACCTGCATATGCACAGTACAGCATCAGACGGGACTGACAGTCCGGTCCTTCTTTTAGAGAACGTGAAAAACAGCGGGATACGTTTTTTTTCACTGACGGATCATGATACGATCGGCGGCGCGCTGTTGATTGAGCATCTGGTTTGGGAGCAGGAGGACAGCAGTATTATTTTTATTCCGGGCGTGGAGTTTTCCTGTATCACCGAGGGCGGAAAGTGTCATATTCTCGGTTATGATTACGATTCTTCATGCAGGACTTTTCTGGAAACACTGGAAGAAGTGGAGGACCTAAGAGCAGAAAAACTGGAGAGGCGGCTTGCCTTTCTGAAGAAGGAGTACGGATTCAGGCTGACAGATGAAGAACTGGAACAGCTGCATTCCATACCGAGCGCCGGGAAGCCCCATATCGCGAACCTTATGATCGAAAAGGGATTCACGAACACACGGCAGGACGCAATCGATAATTTCATCAATAAAGCCCCGTCGTTCAGAACGCGAATCCCTGCAGAAGAGGCGGTCAGCGCCATCCTCGCGGCGGGAGGCATTCCGGTTTGGGCGCATCCGCTTGGAGGAGAGGGGGAACGCCGAATCACAGAGGAAGAATTCCGGCGGCAGCTGGACATTCTCAAAGGAGCCGGACTGCAGGGGATGGAGTGCTTCTATTCACGCTACTCGTCTGAAGAATGCGGGTTCCTGCAATCCACGGCGGCAGAGCAGGGTCTGCTGATCAGCGGCGGCAGCGACTACCATGGATCGAATAAGGACATTCCTCTCGGGACGCTCAATTCAGATAATGTGGAGATCGTACCGGAACAGCTGACAGTTCTGGAGGCACTAAGCGAATAATAATTCGGATTGGAGAATAAGACTGCGAGCTATATAAGCCCGCAGTCTTTTGCTTCCTGTGTAAGCTGGTCTCTGAAATCCGGATGGGCGAGACGGATCATCGCCCGCACCCGATCCGACATATTGAGAATCTTCAGGTTTACGCATCCGTATTCGGTCGCGATGTACTGAACCTCGGAACGCGGCGTTGTCACCGGTGTGCCGGGCGTAAACTGCAGTGAGATTTTGCTTTGGCGTTTGCCGTGTTTCATGAAGGAGGATGACAGTGCGATAATCGATTTGCCTCCTTCCGACCACTGGGCGCCCTTGACGAAATCCAGCTGTCCACCTACAGCGCTCTGCTGGTTGTATCCGATGGCGTCCGCGGCCACTTCCCCGTAGAGATTGACAGCCATAGCGGAGTTGACGGATATCATCCTTTTGTTTTTTGCGATGTTCCTTGAATCATTTACGAACGGGAACGGCATGCCGTAGATCTCCGGATTGCGATCCATGAAATCATACATCTCCTGTGTTCCCTCGGAAAAAGAGAATACACTCTTCCCGTCCATGAAACCTTTGCGTGAATTGTTGACGTTGCCGTTCTGCATCAGCATCATCATCGGCTGGCTGAACAGTTCCGAAAAGATGCCAAGATCATTGCGCTGTTTCAAGTCGTAACCGATCGCAGTGGACACTTTACCGAGTCCGAGCTGAAGGGTGGCCCCGTCCGGTATTTCACGGACGACGATTTCAGAAATCTGCCTTGAGATATCATCGATCTGGTCGGGCATAAGTTCCGGAGCATTTTCATCCGTGTAGACGATGCCGGTGACTTTTTCGTGATCGCCGCTTATGAGATTGTCCTCACCGAAGATATAAGGACTTCCTGTATTGCTCTCCAGGAATATCTCGCGTCTGGTCTCTTCAACGACATACTTATGGTTGCAGATGCCGGAACAGCTGAAGGAATAGTTCCCATTCTCGTCGGGCCGGGAGACCTGCAGAAAACTGATGTCAGGTCTTCCCACTTCGTGCATCCACAGATCGACCTGACTCAGGTGGAACGATGTGAATTCAAAAGCCATGTTGTGCTTCCGGTGGGCGCCGCGTTCACCTGATCCAAGGAAAAAAGTATCAAAGATGAACGGATTGCCTTTGCATCCTGCCGGGATATCCTCCGGCCAGTCTGTGTCGAACATCCTGCATGGAGTAAGGGACATGGAGCAGAGAAGGGTGATGTTTTCGAGTTCATCCTTTCTGTCGTATAACGCGTCCATCAGAGCATAGGCGAAGCTGCTGCTCGTTCCCACGTAGACTCTGTCCCCGGATTTAACTTTTTTGACCGCTTCAGCGGCTGTAATTGTTTTGTAGTCAGTCATTTTTTCACCTCAGAGGACATCATACCAAGGGAGCCGTTCGATGTCAAAAAACAGTACCAATCCATTACAATAAAGAGTAAAATAAAAATGAGGTGAATCATGACGAAAAAATCAGTCCGTGAAATGGGGAAGATGGAGCGGAAGCGCCATTCCCTTACAACCAAATCGGCGTTAGGAGTACAGCTGCTGGCCTTCATTGTAGGAATCACAGTTCTGTTTGCAGGCTTTGCTCTGTATTTTGTGGCGGTGTTTTACGAGTACAGTATCAATACAGCCAAACTTGCGAAGGCAGAAGCAGTTATGCTGGATGTCGCTGAGACAAGGGTCAAGACGGATGAAATCATTGAGATATATGACAGCATACCGGAAGAGGAAAGGGGTGACGGAACTTCCGCAGAGTATCAGGCGAAGTTTGATTCCGTCATAGATGGTGACTACCGCAACATCCAGAGAAGGCAGCGGATCATGAAGGAACAGGTGGGCCTGCGGAATGCTTTCATCGTTGCGATTGACGATGAGAAAAACCGGATGATCTATCTGATCGATTCCGATCCGAATCCCGCGACAGTATGTCATCCGGGAACCTGGGATGTATACACTGATCAGGAGATAGATGTGCTGCTGCATGGCCGAAAGGCTTCTAAAATACAGATCGAATACGGACTTGATGACCGTCCTCAGGCCACCATTACCAATACGTCGAAATATGGGATCAGATGTACCGGAGGAACAACGCTTTATTCTACAGATTCTTATACTGTGATGCTGTGTCTGGATGAGAAGATGGATCACATGATCAGCATCAGTAAAGTCTTTTTCCTGCAGTATGTACTGCTTATGTTCGTCGTGCTTGTTATTATCGGCGCCCTGTCAATACTCCTCATCAGAAGAACTATGGTGAAACCAATCAACCGCATGGCAAGTGCTGCCCGCAGATATTCTGAGGACAAGCAGAACGGAATCGCAGAGACTGATCACTTCAAGCAGCTGAACATCCGAAGCGGAGATGAGATTGAAGAATTGAATCTGACCATGGCGGATATGGAGGACAGCCTCGTAAAGTACATCGATAATCTTACCAAGGCTACCGCTGAACGAGAGCGTATCAACATCGAACTCGAACTCGCGGCGCGGATTCAGGGAGACATGCTTCCAACCACGTTCCCGCCGTTCCCGGAACGGGATGATTTCGATGTATTCGCAGTGATGGACCCTGCAAAGCAGGTGGGAGGAGACTTCTACGATTTCTTCCTGATTGATGATGATCATCTGGCGTTGATGATTGCAGACGTCTCCGGCAAAGGCATTCCTGCCGCATTGTACATGATGGTTTCAAAGATCATACTGGACAACAGACTCATGGAGACATCTTCGCCTTCCAAGTCTCTGGAACACGCCAACAATGTAATCTGTTCAAACAACAAGGAAGAGATGTTCGTTACAGCATGGCTCGGAATTCTGGAGCTGTCCACCGGAAGACTTACCGCCGCGAACGCAGGACATGAGAAACCAGTGGTCATAGATCCGGATGGGCGTGCGGAATTGATTCGTGACAAACACGGATTTGTCCTCGGCGGCATGGAAGGAATGAAATATACAGACTACGAGCTCCAGTTAAAGCCGGGGTCGAAGCTGTTGGTGTACACCGATGGTGTACCTGAGGCAACTTCCGGTATAGAGGGTCTCTTCGGCACAGACCGGATGATGGACGCAATTGAAGGGCTCAGCGAAGCATCTGCCCGGGAGGTTCTTGAACGAGTCAGATGCGCGGTCGATGAATTCGTCGGGGACGACGAGCAGTTCGATGACCTGACAATGCTGTGCCTGCAGTATAACCGCGAATGTATTGCAGCTGGAGAATCAGGAGAATAAATATGGAAAGCAGTGCAGATAGCCCTAAAATCATAAAAAACAATCTGATTATCTGGATTCTTGGTGTGACGATTCTTTGGTATATCTTTATTTTTTCAGCTCTTGAGGAGATACTCTTTTCCAGGAGAACGCTGGCTCTGCTCGGCATAGATAATATGTCGGACGGGATGGCTTTTGTCGTGGAAATCTATCTGTGCACGATTATACCGCTGGTCGGATTAATCGTTTATACAGGAGTAACCAAACGAAACCGTTTTGTTCTCAGATCGATCCTGCCGGGGTATAAGAACAACGGTATGAAAACCCTTCTGCAGGGGCTGCTCGTTGGGTTTGTCATGAACTTCGGATGTATCGCATGCGCCCTCGTTCACGGAGATATTAAACTGTATCTGGACTTTGCAGTATCACAGGTACCGTTAATGCTTTTTGCGCTGGTGTGCGTTTTCATTCAGAGCACGTCAGAGGAAGTCTGGTGCAGGGGATTTGTCTATGAGCGTGTCAATGTCAGATATCCCCTCTGGGTTGCAATCGTGGTTAACGGACTGTTCTTTGCGGCACTTCACCTGTTCAATCCGGGAGTCTCTGTTCTCCCGATCTTAGATATCGCCGTGTGCGGTCTGTCTTTCTCCATCGCCAAATGGTATACAGGCAGCATCTGGTTCCCAATGGGGATACACACAGCGTGGAATTTCACGCAGAACTTTTTGTTTGGTCTGCCGAACAGCGGCCTGGTTTCGGAAACCTCAGTTTTTACTCTGGATGCGGCCACGGCGAGGTCGAATCTCATCTACAACAGCGCGTTTGGCGTGGAGGGCGCGATTCCGGCGGTAGTTGCCGACGGGCTTCTCGGCGTCATATGCCTGATGCTGGCAGCGCGAAAAGGACGTCTGAAAGAACTGGGTATGACCCGGGACCAGTTGGAGATGCTTTAAGCCATAAGAGCAGACGGGAGCATTATTTTTTGAAGTCGGGGTCGTCCAGTCCTTTCCAGCCGAAGCGGACCATAGAAACAACCACGGAACCGAGTATCACAAGTTCAGTCAGTATTCCGCCGTAAGCGCCTGTGATGAAATCATACAGAAGCCAGGCAGGGGATACGCAGACCAGTTCCGAAAGCCGGAGCATTTTGGCGTTGTTGGTCCAGAACATGATTGTTCCGACTGAGAATGCTATGAAAGGCAGGATATCGAGAGGGCCGCCCCACGTGTATATCATGTAGATAAGGCTTGGTATGCAGAAGATGGGAGCACAGCCTTTCCACTTGAGCCACTTCCAGTCTTCGATCTTCAGCAGCAGGACGTTTCTGATGATCTGCATCCCCATGTTGAACAGACCGCCGTAGGCTCCAAGCAAATAGAACTGCAGCCCGTAAAAAATATTCGCGACGGACTGAATGATATACAGTGCTTTATTCGATTTGATCTGAAATGAGATAATGAAGCAGATGGTGGAAAGAACACCGAATCCGCTGGCAATCAGTTTGGTCATATCTCTCCTTTACACTTAAATATGTTTTATCATAATCAATGAATGCTGATTTGTAAAGGCTGCAGCACTGATGATTCTATCCGCATCAAAAAACCCCGCTTGCGCGGGGTTCCTTACTGTCTGCTTTTACTTCATTCTAGCCAGAACTTCTTTTACCAGCTCCCAGGTTCTCTGAACGGAACTGATGCTCAGCGTTTCATTCGGCGTGTGAACGTCTCTGACGTCAGGACCGATGGAAACACAGTCCAGTCCGGGCATCTTTCCTGCGAAGTATCCGCATTCCAGACCTGCGTGAATGGCTTCGATGACCATGTCCTTTCCTGTCTGTTCTTTGTAGACTTCACAGACCAGATCCCTGAGAGGAGAATCTGCTGCGTACTCCCATCCCGGATAAGGACCTTCGCGCCTGAAACTGCCGCCGAGACTCTTGATCTGGCATTCCAGACGGCGGGCGAGCATGTCACATTCCGAGTCTACAGAACTGCGGATGCAGAAGGTGTACTCAAGAGCGTCTCCATCCATTTTGACGACGCCCAGGCTCAGGGACGTCTGAGGCAGTTTATCGATGCCGACAGTCATCTTCTCGATACCGTTCGGAGTACCGATCAGATACGCGACAGCCTTCTGCCCGGAAACAGAATCCAAAGGAGCCTGTTCTGCCGATGCCTCACTGACAGTCAGTTTGAAGTCCGGATCGACCTTGAATTCATGCGCAAAGACCGCACTGTACTTGTCACAGAGAGACTGCACAGAGTCAGGCTTTGGCGATACGATAACGGCGCTTGCCGTTACAGGAATGACGTTATCGGCAACGCCGCCTTCAATGGAAACGATTCTGGCATCTGCGCCTTCCATGAGTTCGAAGAGAAGTCTGCCGAGAACCTTGACGGCGTTCTCCTGCCCGAGGATGATATCTGTTCCGGAGTGTCCTCCGCGGAGTCCCGATACCTTCACTTCGAAGGCAGTACCTTCACATTCCTGTCTGCTGACTGGCAGAGTCGCGATGGCTGTTACGCCGCCGGCACATCCTACAGTCACGATACCCTCGTCCTCAGAGTCTATGTTGATGAAACGTTTTCCTTTGAGCGGGGAAACATCGATTGCTTCCGCACCATAGAGGCCGGTTTCCTCCTCGGTCGTGAAAACAGCTTCAAAGCGCGGGTGATTCAGGCCGTCATCATCGAGGACAGCCAGCATGAACGCGGCTGCAATGCCATCATCACCGCCGAGTGTCGTGCCTTCCGCATAGAGATTGTCGCCGTCGATCGCAAGATCAAGGCCTTCTTGCTCCATGTCCTTTGTGCAGGAGTCTTCCTTGTTGCATACCATATCGATATGGCCCTGAAGGATGACCGGGTCGCTGTTTTCATAGCCCTTGGAGGCCTCTTTTATGATGATCACATTGTTGAGCTCATCCTGATAGTATTCCAGATCTCTTTCTTTCGCGAAGTTCACCAGCCAGTCGCTGAGTTGCTTCGTGTTGCCGGAGCCGTGGGGGATCTGACAAATGGATTCAAAGAATCCAAAGACCTTCTCCGGTTCATATCCCTTTAATACTGCCATTGTTTTTCTCCTCTGATAGACACAAAAGGCCACGCAGCTACGCATGGCCTTTTGAATTTGACTATTTGATTACGCAAACGCCAGCTGGATGACGAGCATGATTGCTCCCCATACAGTCAGGATGACTACAAGCGGCATTGCCAGTCTCAGCCATCTGTCATATGTTGTTTCAACTACTTCCAGTGAAGGCATTACGATGCCTGTCGGAGTGATGAACGTGATGATTCCAAGACCGTATACGTAAGCGGATACGATCAGTTCTCTTGGGATACCTACGATATCAGCAAGAGGCGCCATGATAGGAATGGACAGAACAGCCAGTCCTGATGACGAGTTGATGAAGAATCCGAGGATAACGTAAACCAGCATGAGCAGAACGAGGAATACTGCAGGAGGCATGCCTGATACTGCAGTGGACAGTCCTTCCAGGATCGTACCGGAAATGTTTCCGTTGTCCAGCAGAATCGTTACAGCTCTTGCAACACCCAGGATCAGGGCTACGCCAACCAGGTCGGCCGCGCCATTTACGAACTCACGAACAATGTTCTTCTCGCCGATGCCGCCGATGATGCCGATTGCAACGCCTGAGCACATGAACAGGATCGACAGTTCCTCAAACCACCATCCGAGCTTCATGATGCCGAGGATCATGATGGCGAATGTCAGAACAAATGCCAGCAGAGCCAGCTTTCTTCTGGTTGTAAATTCCGGAATATTCTCCATGTCGATAGCGGAGAACTTCTCGTGAACCAGATCTCTCTGGTCGTATACCAGTGACTTTTCAGGGTTCTTCTTGATCTTGCTGGCATATCTCATCAGATAGAGAATCGTGATGATTGTACCAACGATCAGACCGACAACTCTGAAACCGAGACCGGCGTTCATGGATGTTCCTGCAGCATAGGATGCGATACCTACGGAGAACGGGTTGATCGTACTGAACATGCAGCCGATTGTGGAACCCATGTAGATTGCACCTACAGCAGTGATGGCATCATAGCCAGCTGCCAGGAACACCGGAACAAGTACCGGGTAAAGTGCGATTGTCTCTTCGCAGAAACCTTCAACAGTTCCTGCCAGAGCGATCAGCGCTGTAACTGCGATCAGAATGATCTGTTCGCGGCCTTTGCAGGATTTCGCCAATGCGCCGATGCCTGCGTTGAAAGCGCCGATGTAGTTGATGACACCGATGGTGCCGCCGAGCATCAGGATAAAGAATATGATGTCAAAACCATCTGCAGTACCCTGTACCGGAGATGCCAGGAATTCTTTGATGCCCTGATGATGTGCTTCGACCTTCTGGTATGTGCCTGGAATCGACATTGGCTTGTAGATGTTGCCGTTTGTGAAGTTGTCGAGTCCGGCAGTGATGCCGAATTGATCCAGTGTTTCCTGGGTTGCCGGGTAAGCAGTTTCTGTGCCTGTGCCGGCTTCCTCATCATAATCTGCCGAGTATACGAGGAACTGGTTGGAACCTTCATCATATACTAATGTGTCGTAGTTTCCGGCAGGAATGATCCATGAAAGGATAGCCGCGAGAAGAACGACAAGAAAGCAGATTGAGAATGAGGATAAGAACCCTCTTTTCTTCTTTTCTTTCTTTTTTAATACCATAAAAATAACTCCTTCCTAAAACGCATACGCCATAAAGCATAACACTTTTTGTTCAGAAAATAAAGACATTTTTTGTTCAATTTATGTATATGAAATCTGTCGGATGTTCTTTGGGAAAGGGTGGAGTCCGCCGGTTGTCAATGGAGGCTGACCTTGTCGAGTATTCCGGCCATGTACGCCAGGAATATGCCGTAATTGGTAATCGGCACACCTGCTTCCTGTGCGGCGGCGATGCGGCTCATAACGTGTTTTCGGTTGAACATGCAGGCGCCGCAATGGATAATGAGGTCAAACTGCTTCAACCCTTCTGCATCCGGGAAGTCATTTCCGCGTACGGAGGCAATGCGCACACGGTCACCGAAAGAATCATGCAAAAGCCCCGGAATCTTAACGGTTCCGATATCTTCATTCAGCGGAACATGCGTGCATGCTTCTGCGATGAGAACGTGAAAGGTTTCAGCGGTCCGTGCATCGTCGAGAACGTGGACGCCTTTCACGAAAGTGTCAAGATCACCCTTTGAAGCAGCCATCAGAATGGAGAATGAAGTCAGTGCGCTGTGGGGCGGTTTCTGTTTATAGACTTCACTGAAACACTGGGAGTCTGTGACGATCAGATCGGGTGCGCGGTTCAGGGAATCCAAAGCCTTTGTGATTCCGTCTGCTGTTGTGGACAGGACCGTACACTTCCGGTCGAGCAGTTCGCGGATCGTCTGGACCTGCGGCAGAATGAGACGGCCGCGCGGAGCCTGTATATCCTGCGGCATAACCAGAAGCACGAGACTTCCGTCAACCGGATAATCGCCAAACAGCTGATCCTGTCTATACTCCTCCGGTACCGCGTCCTGAATCGCCTTGCGAAGCGCTTCAATGCCTTCGCCGGTCTTCGCGCTGACGCGGACAGAAGGAATGAAAACTTCTGAACTGATACATGCCGGCTTGTCGATTTTGTTCAGAACTGTAATAACCGGTACGCCGGCTTCCTCCAGCCGGGCGAGCCAGGTCTCCTCATATGTGAAGTCCGGGGCGGAACCGTCTGCAACCAGAACTGCGATATCGGTACGCGCAATGATGTCCGCTGATTTAGCGACACGAAGTTTTCCCAGTTCACCTTCATCATCGAAACCGGCGGTGTCGATGAATACGACAGGACCGATTGGGTGCAGTTCCATTGATTTATAGACAGGATCAGCTGTCGTTCCCGGGGTGTTCGAAACGATTGCCAGATTCTGACCGGTCAGGGCGTTGATGAGGGAGGATTTCCCTGCATTGCGCCGTCCGAATATTCCGATGTGCAGCCGATTGCCTCGCGGCGTATTATTCAGTGACATTTTACATCTCCAATATCTGTAACGATGCGGTATCCGGCAGACATAACACGCAGCTCTAAGCAGCTCCTGCATTGTGCCGATTCTTCTCCTGTGCAGATCTTGTTATCATACAGTTCATATTGTTCGCGAACGTCGACGGGAGACAGGTTCGGCATGACTACGTTGGCTCCCGCCTTCAGACCCAGCTCACGGCCATTGTGCTCTATAGTGCCCAAAGCAGTAGTCGCAGGAATGAGTGCATAGGGAAACATGATTCTGAGTACAGCCAGAAGCCGGAGCGTCAGCTGCAGTTTCTGTGATTTTTCGAGCCCCTGTGCGCAGCTGGCGGAACTTCTCCCAAGCGGTGTATCAGCATGCCGCAGATACGGTCCAATGCCGATCATATCCGGCTGCAGCCTTTGCAAAAAATGAAGATCTTCAATAAGGTGTTCCAGAGTTTGTCCAGGTGCACCGACCATCAGTCCCGCACCGACCTGGTAGCCAATCTCTTTTAAATCATAGAGGCAGCGCTTGCGGTTTGCAAGGATCATTTCTGCAGGGTGCAGCGTCCGGTACAAGTCGGCTGATGCAGCTTCATGACGCAGAAGGTATCTGCGCGCGCCTGCATTGAACAAACGCTGATAGCTTTCGCGGGAACGTTCGCCTACGGACAGTGTAATGGCGCAGTCCGGATACCGGCCGTGGATTTCGGACACGATTCCGCAGAGACGGTCGTCTGTAAAGAACGGATCTTCACCGCCCTGCAGCACGAAGGTGCGGAAACCAAGGGCATATCCGGTTCGGCAGCATTCCAGGATCGTTTCCTGATCCAGACGGTACCGGTCCAGTCTGGTATTTCCCGCACGGATTCCGCAGTAATAGCAGTTGTTTTTGCAGTAGTTGGTAAACTCGATCAGCCCGCGCAAATAGACCGCATCGCCATAATTTTCTCTGCGGATGCGGTCGGCCTCTGCGAACAGCTCCTCGTCCGGACCCTTTCCGGAAAGAAACTGCAGTATTTTAGAATCTGAAATCCCTGTTTCCATTTTCGATTTCCTTCAGATGCTCGCGGCAGATTTCGCGAACTTTTTCGTTTGGAATCAGTGAAAGCTTTTCTTCAATCAGAGCGTCGCCTTTAGCCCGGGTTTCCTCGTCGGCGTAGTCCATGAGGAACTCCTTGAGCGTCATCATGGCGTTGGGCTGACAGCAGTTGGCAATCTGGCCCGACTTGAGAAGACTCATGAAGCGGTCGCCGGTGCGGCCTTCCCGGTAGCATGCCGTGCAAAAGCTCGGCACGTACCCCAGATCGATAAGCCAGTCGACGACTTCCGCCAGGGTGCGCCTGTCTTCCACATCAAACTGAGCGGTGTCTTCAGAATCAAACTTGCCCAGTTCATCCAGTTCATCTGCGTAACCGCCGACGCTCGTCCTGCTTCCGCCGCTGATCTGGGTAATGCCGATTTCCAGACATTCGCACCGCGTCTTAGCGCTTTCCCGGGTGGACATAATCATGCCCGTATACGGAACCGCGATGCGGAGCACGGCGACGATGCGCTTGAAGATATCGTCAGGAACACCGTTGTCAAAAGTGTCC
>CACYBO010000144.1 GCA_902772685.1 uncultured Eubacteriales bacterium
TTCACACCGCTGGAAGGACTCGTCATGGGAACCAGATCCGGCGACATCGACCCGGCGATCGTTACCTATATGAGAGAGTGCGAACATCTGGATCAGGGCGTTGCCAATGAGATCCTGAACAAGAAGTCCGGCGTTCTGGGCATTTCCGGAGTATCCAGCGACTTCAGAGATCTTGAAGCGGCAGCAGAAGAAGGAAACGAGAGAGCTCTTCTGGCACTGAAAGTATTTGCGCACAAGGTAAGATTCTACATCGGTGCTTATATCGCAGAGATGAACGGATGCGATGCGATCGTATTTACCGCAGGCGTAGGTGAAAACGATATCGGCATGAGAGACATCATCTGCAACGATCTGGGCAACCTGGGTATCAAACTGGATGTTGTAAAGAACAGAATCAGAGGAAAGGAAACGATTATCTCCAGAGACGATTCACGTGTTAAACTGATCCTCATCCCGACCAACGAGGAACTGATGATTGCAAGAGACACAGTAGGAATCGTAACCGGAAAGATTAAATAAGAAACTTAAAGAATAGAGGTCAACAGGAAATGAAGAGAAAACCAAACATCGCTGTAGTCGGAGCAACGGGAGTCGTAGGAACGACTTTTCTGAAAGTTCTGGAAGAAAGAGATTTTCCATTTGAGAATATATACATGATGGCTTCGGCTAAATCAGCTGGAAAGAAACTTACATTCAAGGGCAAGGAATACACCGTTGAAGAACTGACAGAGCATTCCTTTGACAAACCAATAGACATCGCACTGTTCTCCGCAGGCGGCGGCACAAGCGCCAAATTTGCCCCGATCGCGGCGGCTCACGGCGTCACAGTTGTCGACAACAGCAGCCAGTGGAGAATGGACAAGGATGTTCCGCTTGTTGTTCCTGAGGTCAACCCTGAGGACATATCCTGGAACAAAGGCATCATTGCCAATCCAAACTGCTCGACCATTCAGGCGATGGTTGCCCTGAAGCCTCTTCAGGACAAGTATGGTATCAAGAGAGTCGTCTATTCGACATATCAGGCAGTATCCGGTTCAGGGGTCAAAGGCATCAATGACCTTAAGAACGGACTGGCAGGAAACAATGAGGATCTGCAGGCGTATGCTCATCCGATCGCAGGCAACTGCCTTCCGCATATTGATGTGTTCATGGACAATGGATACACCAAGGAAGAGATGAAGATGATCAACGAGACCCACAAGATCCTGCACGACGATGACATCAAGGTAACTGCGACTACGGTCCGCGTACCTGTGTTTGACTCGCACAGTGAGTCGATTAACATTGAGCTTGAGAAGCCGTTTGAACTCGAGGATGTGGTCGAATGCTTCAGAAACTTCCCGGGACTGATCGTTCAGGACGATGTGGAGAACAATGTTTATCCGCTGGCGCTCGAAGCGGCCGGAACGGATGAAGTCTATGTCGGAAGAATCAGAAGAGACTATTCCGTAGAAAACGGCATAAATATCTGGGTCGTCGCGGACAACATCCGCAAAGGCGCTGCAACGAATGCAGTTCAGATCGCCGAAAAGCTTCTTGAGGAGCTGCCGGATTAAGAACACATTAAAAAACGGGCCTGACGGCCCGTTTTTTTCTTGTTGATTATGCTTCTGTTTCCATGATGTCCTTGCCATCATAGTAGTTGCAGTTAGGGCAAACTCTGTGCGGAAGCTTTGGTTCGTGGCACTGCGGACAAATTGAAATGCCAGGAGCCTTTTTCTTCATGTTAGCTGCCTTTCTCTGGTGGGTTACTGCTTTTGAAGTTTTTCTCTTAGGTACTGCCATGTTTACACCTCCTTCGTGCCTGGTATAAGCACGCCTCCGCCGAATGGCATCGGCGACTGATTTCATTATTTATGACATACTAAAACCCGTATGTCGCAACATTGAGAGTATACACGCGGGAGGGAGCATTTGTCAACAGTTATTTCACAGAGCCTTCACACACCCGTCTTGAAAGAATCGGACTCATTATGGTATCATCGACCTGTATCATAATATGGAAAAGAAAAGCAGTAAAGGGACAATAATAAAGATCGCGGGGGCATATGTGGCCTGGGTCATGGGGTCAGGATTCGCGACAGGGCAGGAGATCCTTCAGTTCTTCACGAGCTACGGGTACAGCAGCCTGATTCTCATAGCCATGAATCTGGCAGGATTTCTGCTCATCGGGCCGATGATTCTCCAGGCGGGATTTGAGAACACCCATTCCCAGACCTTAGGAGAGGCTGAACAAAGCCACTTCAGGTACTTTTGCGGGAGGACGGTCGGAACATTTTACGACTGGTTCCTTCCTTTGAGCATGTTCGCCGGAATGGTCATCCTCATATCCGGATCCGGAGCCACCCTGCAGGAGTACTACGGGCTCAACCACTATGTGGGGGCCCTGATTATGGCTGCTGCGGCTCTCACCGCCTATATAGCGGGATTCCAGAGATTCATCAGGGTCGTCTCCTTCATAGGGCCTGCAATCATCGCCTTCACGGTATTTGTCGGCGTAGTGACGATTGTAAGAGACTGGGAAGGTCTCGCTTTTGTGAATGATTACCCCTCGCAGATGCAGGCGAAGCAGCCGGTGCTGTTTCCATGGCTTTCAGGGCTTCTCTACATCTCATACAACCTGTGCGGCGGATCCAAGTACTACACGGCGCTGGGCGGATCGGCTGACACAGTTAAAGAGGCTGTTTGGGGCGCCGTAATCGGCACAATCGCACTGATGGCGGCAATACTGCTTATGAACTGCGCTATGCTTACAGATATCGGGCAGACGGCGGTGCAGGATGTTCCTACTCTGTATCTGACGAAGAAGATATCATATGCTCTCGGCGCTGTATTCAGCATCATTCTGATCATGGGCATTTTTTCTTCCTGCAGCGCCATGCTTTGGACTGTGAGCGAGAAATTCGTGGAACAGGGGACGAAAAAAAGCTGGGCTTTTGCAGCGTGCATATGCATAGCGGCGTTCCTCCTCGGGCTGCTTCCTTTCGCCCGGCTGGTGGGAACAATATATACGATACTCGGTTACGTAGGTCTGGTGTTCGCAGGCTGTGTTATCTATAAACGCATTAGGACGATTGTCGGAGGCAATAGCAAGTGATAGGTACTTTTGTAAATGTTGGGACAATAATTGTCGGCAGTCTCATCGGCGGACTGTTCAAAAAAATCATGAGCGACAGGGTGAACGACGCTCTGTTCATCGCCATGGGACTCGCCGCTTTTGGACTGGGCATCAACGCCGTTGTGCAGAACATGCCGAACAGCCAGTATCCCGTACTGTTCATCGTGAGCCTTGCTCTGGGAGGAGCAGTGGGTACGATTCTGAAACTGCAGGACAGGGTGGACAGCATCACAAAGAAAAAAGGCAAAGAAGACGCCAGACTTGGGGAAGGCATAGTGACCGGGTGCCTGCTGTTCTGCATAGGGACACTGTCCATTCTCGGTCCTGTTCAGAGCGCTCTCTATCAGGATCACACTTTTTTGTTTACAAACGCTACGCTCGACCTGGTCACCGCCATGGTTCTGGCATCGACTTACGGTGCGGGAATGTGCCTGGCCGCAGCAGTCCTCTTCTGCTGGCAGGGCGGCATATATGGCCTGACTTTGCTTCTGGGCAATTTCATTACGGATACGATGATGTGTGAGCTGGGTATAGTAGGCGGATTCCTGATTGCCATGTCCGGAATCGGGATCCTGGGCCTGAAAGACTGCAGGACGGTCAACTTCCTTCCTGCGCTCATCGTTCCGCCGGTCTGGTGCATCATAGCGGCTCATATTTTTTAAGGAGGAGAGTAAGAATGGCGGGAATGAACTTTTTCGCAATTGTAATCATCATAGCCATTGTTGTCGTTTACATCATTGACAGAAAAAGAAGGGATAAATAGTCATGAAGATGAGAAAAACGGCAGGTATTGCTTTTGCTGTTGCGGCAGCAGTCGTTGTTGGCGTGTTCTCTTACAGTGCGTTTGGGGACAGAAGTGAAGACAACAGCGGTGAAATCAGAGTGTTTAAGAGTTACGGTCAGATCGAAAGAGCGCTCCGGGATATACATGATGAGCCGGTGCTCTACACGGACGGCGTAATTGAGGATGTCGCAGAAGCGCCGACGAATGCGATGGCAGCGAAAGAAGACTCTGCTGCCGGCGGGCAGCACTCAGACACATATCTCCAGGTGGAGGGTGTGGATGAGGCCGATATTATCAAAACAGACGGCGAGTATATATTCTACACATCCAGAATGGGCTACGATGTGATCATCGCAAAAGCCTCAAAAGGCGAGGTTGAAGAAGTTGCGGTCATCAGTGAGGAAGAGCTGAAAATAGCAGCTGATGATCTTCATCTGATGAATGGGAGACTTGTTGTGATAGGTACGGAGACAGATACTTCACGGCCTGTGTATGACTACTCAAGAAGTCCCAGCACCGCAGTGTGCGTCTACGATGTCACAAAGCCCGAGAAGCCGGAACCGGTGGGGAGATATAAGCAGAGCGGCTTCTTCCTCTCATCGAGAATCAGCGGAGGATATCTGTATATTGTGACGGCGGACCACCTGTGGGCAGATGAGAAACGAATTGTTCCTATGGCCGGGTGCGGCGATGAGTACAAGAAACTCAAACCGGAGCAGATATGCTGCTTCCCGGAACCGGCCAGCCACGCTTACGTTGTTACGGGTTCCTTAAAGATCGATGCGCCGGCAGACAGGATGAAAACAAGAACCCGCGCTGTTCTCGGGGCTTCCGATGAGATCTATTGCAGCGGGGATTCGATCTACTATACAGACTGCCGTGCGGATTACAGGAATTTCGACACGGAAGATTTCAACGAACGCACATACATCATGAAGGCGGATATCGGCAAAGGCAGGATAGCTTTTACGAAGCAGGGAAGCGTCAGGGGACATGTTCTGAACCAGTTCTCAATGGATGAGAAAGACGGTTACTTCAGAATCGCGACCACTGCTCAGGTGAAGGGCAAAGATGTCAATTATCTGTATGTCCTCGACAAGAATCTGAAGACGGCAGGAAAGGTGAAGGGATTCGCCGGCGGAGAACAGATCAAAGCGGTGAGATTCCTGGGGGATACAGCTTATGTGATCACATATGAGCAGACAGACCCGCTCTTCGTCATAGATCTGAAGGATCCAAAAGCGCCGGAACTGCTGGGGAGTGTTGAAATCACAGGTTTTTCATCACTGCTTGTTCCTGATGGGGAAAACCAGCTGATCGGTATCGGTTCCTCCACATCGGAAGAGGAATTTGGAGAAGTGGAAGACGGTGTGAAGATAGCGCTCTTTGATATCAGCGATCCGATGAATCCTGAAGTATTGGATAGCATGACTTACAGGGATTGGTCGAGCGATGTGCAGTATAACCACAGAGCGCTCACCGTAAACGAAGAGGAGGGCTGGTACGCGATTCCTTACATGATTTGGGAGGATGAAACCGGCGGCGTGCTCCAGTTCAAAGCAGAAGGCGGGAAACTTATGGAGATGAACCGGTACGAAAGCAAAGAGGGCATAGACAGATGTCTTTATATAGATGATTACATCTATGGTCTTGAGCAGAATGAAGATAATATCATCTCATGGGAAATCATCCAACGGAAGGAAAGACATTGACAAGGGGCTGAAAAAGCGCTGAAGAATCAAATGTTTCCTGTTACACAGCAAGTGGTTTTGTTGTATAATACTTGCATATGGTGAAAAAAAGGGAGGTCATTCGATAATGACAAATAAAAAAGCAAAGGTCAATGTAGATTTCGAAAAGAGGGTCAAGGATATCATCGGTGAGATCAAGGGTTATGGCTTTGGAATGCTCAACGATATGATCGACCCGCAGTTTGTAGACTGCGATCCCGAAAAGATGACCTGCAGAGTCAGATACAGGAAATTCAAATGGGAAGATAACGGACGCGGAGAGGTGCACGGAGGCGTAATATCCGCGATCATGGATACAACAATGGGCATCAACGCAATTGCGCTTACGGAGGGCAGCGTTTCAACATCAGACATGACAATCAGTTTCCTGAGACCATTCAGAGGGAAATCCTTTATTGTTGAGTCTGAAGCGGTGCAGGTAGGAAGCCGTGTCATCAGGCTGATGGCCAAAGCATATGACGAAGAAACCGGGAAGTGTCTTGCTATGTCCACAGGCAGTTTCATGCATGTAGATTACGAGCAGGCTGCAGAGAAGAAACTTGGAGTATAAGGAGAAAAACGATGAAAGAAATGAAAGATATGGGTTTTGAAACTAAATGTGTACATGGGGCATATAAAGCTGAGAGCGGCGAGCCTCAGAATCTGCCTATCGTGCAGAGCACTACGTATAGATATTACAATGCACCGGATGTTGCAGCGCTGTTCGATCTCGACAGTGCAACTCCATTCTATGCAAGGCTCGGAAGCCCTACAGTAGATGCCTTTGAGCAGAAGATGGCTCTTCTGGAGTCAGGAACCGCAGGTATGGCGGCGTCTTCAGGGCAGGCAGCCAACATGATTGCTCTTTTGAATATCTGTGAAGCGGGTGACCATGTACTCAGCGGAACCAATATCTACGGCGGCACATATAATCTGTTCAATGTTACGCTGAGAAGGCTTGGAATCGATGTGGAGTTCTTTGATCAGGACATGAGTCTTGAAGAAATCCTCAAGCTCAAGAAACCGAACACAAAAGCACTGTTCGGTGAAACCCTTGGAAACCCGGCTCTGAGCATTCTTGATATAGAGAAGTTTGCAAAGGCTGCAAATGAGATGGGCGTCCCTCTTATTGTGGATAATACGCTGGCAACCCCGGCGCTGTGCAGGCCGATTGAATTCGGCGCACACATCGTAACGCATTCCACGACAAAGTTCGCAGACGGACATGGGACAAGTGTTGGCGGATGCGTAATCGAAGGTGGAAATTTCGACTGGAATGTGAAGGATGAAGAAGGAAATCTCAGGTATCCCGGGATGGCGGCGCCGGATGAGAGTTATCACGGATTGAATTTCTATGAAAAGTTCGGACAGGCGGCATTCTGTACAAGACTGAAGACAGTTATGATCAGAGACCTTGGATGCACCATGTCACCAATGAACGCGTACCTGACGCATCAGGGGCTTCAGACACTGGACGTTCGTATGGAACGGCATGTCAAGAATGCTGAAGCGGTTGCGAAGTTCCTGAAGAATCATCCGATGGTCGACTGGATCATCTATCCGGGGCTGGAAGGTGACAAGTACTATGATCTCGCTAAGAAGTACATGCCGAAGGGAGCCAGCGCAGTGATGAGCTTCTGCGTCAAGGGCGGAAGGGAAGCAGGTGAGAAGTTCCTCGAAAAGCTGGAACTGTGCAGCGTTGTCGTGCATGTGGGTGACATCCACACAAGTGTGCTCCATCCTGCCAGCACGACACACAGACAGCTTTCTGAAGAAGCCCAGAAGGCCGCCGGAATCGATCCGGGTCTCATCAGGCTTTCGGTCGGTCTCGAGAATGCCGAAGATATCATCGCCGATCTTGATCAGGCTCTCAATAAAGTCAAATAATAGCTGAATAGGAGATAATATGCCATTAATCATACCCGATAAACTTCCTGCAGCCGGTGCGCTGAAGGATGAGAATATATTTACTATGACAGGTGCCAGAGCGGCGTCTCAGGATATACGTCCGCTCAAGGTGATCATCGTCAACCTCATGCCGACAAAAATCGCGACGGAGACACAGCTGGCGAGAGTTCTCGCCAACAGCCCTCTGCAGATTGAAATGCAGCTTGTTGGCATGGATATGCATACATCAACCCATACATCGCAGGATCATCTCATGTCCTTCTATACGACACTGGAACAGTTCAAGGAGGAGTACTTCGACGGGATGATCATCACGGGATCCCCAATTGAGCAGCTGGATTTTGAAGAAGCTGACTACTGGCCGGAGCTCTGTGATATTTTCGAATTTGCCAAGACACATGTGTATAGCAATATGTTCATCTGCTGGGGCGCTCAGGCAGCGATGTATTATTACTACGGTATTCCGAAATACGTGCAGGATGAGAAACTGTTCGGTGTTTTCGAGCACCGCACTCTCCGGCCGCACAATCCTCTCGTCAGAGGTTTTGACGAGCTGTTTTATGCGCCGCACTCCCGCTACGCGATCACGAAGAAGGAAGACATCCTGAAGCATCCTGAGCTCAGAATCCTTGCTGAATCAGAAGAAGCGGGGCCGCACATCATATCCACAGAAAACGGAAGACAGATTTTCGTTCTGGGACATCAGGAATACGATAAAACTACTTTGGCTGATGAATACTTCAGGGATATCAACAAAGGTCTTGATATCGATGTTCCGGCCAACTACTTCAGAAACGACGACCCGCAGCAGGAGATTATGTTCCGCTGGAGAGGGCACGCAAGCCTTCTCTTCTCAAACTGGCTGAATTACTACCTGTATCAGGCGACCCCATACAATCTGGATGATCTCCGTGACGGCAAGGAAGATGCCTGGAGAGAGGCGTTTAAGGATGAGAATCCGCTTGATGAAGATAAGGATTAAAGGGATTGCACATTCAAGATAAAGTTGACTGGAAACCCTATATATAGTATAACGGTAACAGAAGGCATACTATAGAAACCGGAGGTGTGATCTTATGGCAAAGAACAAAGAAAGCAAGAAGGTAAGAGATAAGGCCGCGGAGAAAGCCGTGAAGGCGCGTCTCGGCAGCACGCATTTGAAATCCTTCAGAATACTCGGTTCAGAGAAGAATTCTGAGACCGGAGATATTACTGTTTACGTTCTGAGAATGGTTGAAAACGACAATTACATCTTCAGGGTAGGATGCAAGCAGGAAGGATCCGGATACACAATGTCCGGACTTGTACCTGTAACAGACCAGGCGGATTATGGCGAGTACAGAGTCTACAATCCGAAACCTGCATCGATCGATGCACTCCGCCCGACTGCAAAAGAAAAGAAGTTTACAGGCTACAGCAAATAACAGACAGACCCGCCTTACGAGGGCGGGTTTTTGTGGAGGGAAAAGAATTGATAAACAGAGCTTTACTTAAGAACCTGTCGAAACAGTATCCGGACATCAAAGCGGCGACTGAAGAAATCGTTAACTTAAGCGCCATTTTGAGCCTTCCGAAGGGGACAGAATTTTTCCTGAGCGATCTGCACGGGGAAAATGATGCCTTTGTACATATGCTCAAAAGTGCATCGGGCGTAATCAGAAACAAAATAGACGACTTGTTCGGACCGACGCTCTCCACTGAGGAGAGGGATGCCCTCGCAGCACTTGTATATAACGCCAGAGCGGAAATAGCGCGCAGGAAGAAGAGCGAGCAGGACTTTGACAAGTGGTGCAGAACGGCGATCAGCCAGCTAACACAGGTGCTCAAGTCAGTAACGAACAAATACACGCAGTCAAAGGTTCGTAAGAGACTGCCGAAGCAATATGCTTACATTATTGACGAGCTCCTTCACGCTGATTCCAAATACAATATGGGCGACTATTACGTGAAGATCGTTGAGACGATTGTCGAATGCAAAGAGGCTGAGGACTTTATCATTGAAATGACGGAAGTTATCAGCAATCTGGCAGTCGACAGACTTCATATCATCGGGGACATCTGGGACAGAGGCGCCGCACCGGACAAAATCATGGATTACCTGATGGATTTCCACGATGTGGATTTCCAGTGGGGAA
>CACYBO010000145.1 GCA_902772685.1 uncultured Eubacteriales bacterium
ACTACATCATAACCAGCTGCCGCGCATACCTGAATGATGCCGGATCCCATAGTACCTGTTCCCATTACGCCAATTTTTTTCATAATAATATCCTCCTTAGCCAATCATTAAGATTGTTAAAATATTAACTCTTTGAAACCTTATCTATTATAGCGCCTCGCCCCTTATTTGTAAAGGCATTTGGGCTATTAAACAATTTTTTCACAAAGTTTTTGCCTCTTTTTCCGCCCGGTTTTAGTCAAGGAGACTGTGCATCTCCCGCTTGTAAGCTTCCACGCCCGGCTGGTCGAACGGATTCACGCCGTTCAGCATCGCCGTAATGGCGCAGGTTGTCTCCAGGAAGTAAATCAGCTGACCGAAATTGCGTGCGTTCAGTTTCGGAATGTGAATCTCTACAATCGGTATGCCCGCCTGCAGATGGGCTTTCGTCACGCCGCCGATCATCGCTTCATTGATATCCGCCACCGTTTTGCCCTTCTGCGGACCACCCGGGATTTCAATGGATACGGATGGTTCATCGACAATCATCAGGGTCTCCATGAAAATCTGCTGACCCTCCTGCATGTACTGGCCCATGGAGTGAAGATCCGTCGAATATGTCAGTGACGTCGGCATGAGACCTTTGCCTTCCTTGCCTTCGCTCTCTCCGAAGAGCTGCTTCATCCATTCGCCCAGATATGCCAGTCTGGAATGGCACAGCGCGAAGACTTCGACCACCTTGCCCTGCTTCTCCAGCAGGTGCCTGGCGATCGCATAGTCGGCCAGATCATGATCCCATCCCGCCGCGTTGGCGCAGTCTCCGGCGCCGTCGAGAAATTCAATGATGTCTATTCCGCTCACTGCCATAGGCAAAAGCCCCACAGGCGTTCCGATGGAATACCGTCCGCCTACATCTCCCGGTACAGGCAGTGTAGAGTAGCCATACAGAGAGGCCTCCGATCTCAGCGATCCGGTTTCCTCATCGGTGATGGCCAGGATCCGCTTCGATGCTTCTTCCACGCTTCCGTACTTCTCGACCATGATCGGCTTAACGACTTCGAAAGCGGTTCTCACTTCCATGGTATTCCCGGATTTGGAAATGACGCAAAGAATCGTATTCTTCTCCTTGATCGCCTGGACGGTCTCCCAATAATAGTCCGTACAGAGATTGTTGCCCAGGAATCTGACTTCGATGCCGGAGCTGGCTTTTGGCAGTGCTTCGATTGCCGCTTTAGCACCCATATAGGAACCGCCGATGCCTATAACGACCAGAAGTTCGGCTTCATCTTTGATGATGTCCGCGATCTGCTGGATCCTGTCCAGCTCCTCTTCGTTTCTGTTTACCGGCAGGGTGACCCACCCGGTCATCGGTTCATTGCCCGACCAGAGTCTGTCCAGCGCTTTCCCGGCTTCAGGACGCAGCGCCGCGATTTCTTCTTCCGGAATTCCCGTCTTATTTGTGTTGATAATAATGTTCATTTATCTGATTCTCCTGTTTCTGCCTGTTCCGGCGGCAGCTTGTCTTTAACTGTAATACAAATTGTTCGTGACGTATTCAGGATCACTTGTGACGTCTATGCCGAGGCCCTTAAGCGTCTTTTCATCCTTGTCACTCAATATGGCGGTACAGTGCGCCTTGCAGCCTCTGAGTTCGCTGATTTTGTTGAGGGCAGCTTCCGCCGTAGGATTCGTCGTCGCAGATATGGTAAGCGCCGTCAGTACTTCCTCGCAGTTCAGGGAGGATTTATCCGCCTGCAGCAGTTCCGTCTTGAGGTTTTGTATCCTCTCGAGAATTCTCGGCGAGATGAGGTGGATATCATCGGCTATACCGCTCATGTATTTGGCGGCGTTCAGTATTGCCGCTGCAGCGGCGACCATCCGCCTCGAACTTCTTCCGGTAATAATCGTTCCGTCATCAAGCTGCAGCGCCACGACTACAACGTTGGTATACCGTTCATTAAGAGCCCTCTTCTGTTCCGCATATTCTCTCGCCGGAATAACCACCGGTCTGTCTTCTGCCTTGAGACCCATATCATCCATCAGCAGCTTCTGCCGCTCGAGAATGTCTGCGCTGATTTTGCCCTTCTTGAAATCACATTCGGCGATAATGTACCTTCTTATGATCTCCTGACATGCTGCCTCGCGGCACACAGCATCGTCGGTGATGCCGAAGCCGGCTCTGTTCACGCCCATGTCTGTCGGGGATTTGTACTCCGCCTCAGCGCCGGTGATTTTCTCAATGATTCTTTTGACAACCGGGAAAACTTCCAGATCCCTGTTGTAGTTGACTGCTGTTTCACCATACGCTTCCAGATGGAACGAGTCGATCATATTGACATCTTTAAGATCAGCGGTAGCCGCTTCATAGGCAACGTTCACAGGATGCTTCAGAGGAAGATTCCAGATCGGGAAGGTCTCGAACTTAGCATACCTGGCTTTGCGTCCGCGGATGTTTTCGTGATACAGCTGGGACAGACTTGTTGCCAGTTTGCCGCTTCCTCCTCCCGGACCCGTCACGACAATCAACGGTTTTGTGACCTCGATATACGGATTGGCGCCGTAGCCTTCTTCGCTTACAATTGTATCTACATCTGTCGGGTAGCCCTTGGTGAAACGATGTTTGTATGTTCTGATTCCACGCTGTTCCAGCTTGTTGATGAACTTGGTCACCGCAGGGGAATCTTCTTCGAACCGCGTAACGACTACGCTGTTGATTGCCAGATCGTATTTTCTGAAAACGTCGATCAGTCTGAGTACTTCCAGATCATAGGTGATCCCGAAGTCCGCTCTTGTCTTGTTCGTCGTGATGTCTCCGGAATAGACGCAGATAATGATTTCCGCCTGATCCTTCATCTTCTGCAAAAGCTTTATCTTGGCGTTTTCGTCAAATCCCGGCAGCACTCTCATGGCGTGTTTGTCCTGAACCAGTTTGCCGCCGAACTCCAGATACAGCCTGTCTCCGCCGCCGCTTTCAATTCTCTCGAGAATGTACTTAGATTGCTCCTCTATGTACTTCTCGGCACTGAAGCCTATCTTTCCCATGCTTCTCACTTCCTTTCCCGTTTATATGTGAATATCTGTTTTTAACATGTTAGGAGAACATCACTGCTGCATGACCGTGATGTTGATACGGTTTCTCCCCTCCAGAAGGCCTTTGAGACTCACCTCATAGTCGATCTCAAGTTCTCCGCATCCTTCTTCGGATACCGTGCTGTTCAGTTCGTTCGTCAGAATCTCTATTTCAATGGGGCCGAACGGAGTGTCGTAAAATCCGACGTTGCGCTTTCCCTTTTCAAACACGATTTCGTTCCCGGCTCCTGCGCCGTCTCCGAACCTCTTCATCTGAACGTCCTTTTCTCTGAGCCGCAGTCTGGTTTTGCATCCCGGGATGCCGCTGAACTCGCTTTCCTCGTAGAGAAGATATGTTGTATTGTTCCGCCTGTAAAGCTTCGCTTCCGTGATGAATTCCATTTCATCCTCGCCGGCTTCGTTGCTCATCTGGCTGCTTTTTATCTTAATTAATACATCTTTCATTTATATTTGCCCCTTTCCCTTTTTAACTTTTTTATTTTACCACACTTCCATATGGTGCGGGTATCAAAAAATCCGGACAGCACATGATGTGCTGCCCGGAATACTCTCGTTTGCCTGATTACTGTGCGCTCTGTTCTTTTGTCTTCTCCTGGAGGGTGATCTTCAGGTCCATGGTCTCGCCGTCGCGGACGATGGTGTACTTGAGTTTGTCGCCCACCTTGTGCGATGAGATGACGGATGTCAGATCATCTATGGATGTAATCTGGTGATCGTCTACCGCAAAGACTACATCGCCTGCCTTGAATCCGGCTTCCTTGGCAACCTTGGTGTCGACCGAGTAGATGTATACCGTTCCGCCGGTCCCGCCTCCGAAGATGAAGTCCAGACCGCTGCTGCCTTCCGTGTATGTCATGCCGGTCCACGGCTGACCGCTCACATAACCCTTATCCATGAGCTGCTGTGCTACACTGGCCGCAGTGTTGATCGGGATGGCAAATCCCAGCCCCTCAACATCAGAACCCGACGACTTCGCTACGACCAGTCCGATCAGCTGCCCGTCTCCGTTGAAGAGACCGCCTCCGGAGTTGCCCGGATTAATAGAGCTGTCAGTCTGCAGAAGTTTCATGGTTTTGCCGTCAATGGAAAGTTCGCGGTCCGTTGCGCTGATGATTCCTGCTGTAACTGTTCCGCCCAGCTCACCCAGAGGATTTCCTATGGCGACCGCCATATCCCCAACCTGAAGCTGGTCGCTGTTTCCGTATGCTGCAGGAGTAAGTCCTGTCGCCTTGATCTTCAGAACCGCAACATCGTTTGTGGAATCCGTTCCCACCAGAGTTGCTTCATAGGAATGCTTGTCGCTTGTAGTGACGGTGATTTTGTTCGCCCCATCGATGACATGATTGTTCGTCATGATGTAGCCGTCTTTGCTGATAATAACACCGCTTCCTGCGCCTTCTGTGACATACTGCTGCATCCAGCTGTCACTCACCATTCCTTCTGTCCTGATTTCCACGACGCTCTTCTGGGCCGTCTTAGTAATCTCCTGTATGGTCATGTTGCTGCCTGTTGCGCTCTGGAGACTGTAACCTGTCGCTGCGACTTCACCGGCACCGTCTTCCATGTCCACGGCTTCTGTTGATGCGATGTCCGCATTCGGGCCGCTGTCCAGATGGCTGCCGACGTACCCTCCGCCGATGCCAAAGACACAGGAGACGGCCATACAGGAAGCGATGAGAAGACCCAACGCTCTTCGGCTCATTGTAACAGGCTTCGATGGTCTGCGCGCTTTTTTAAGTTTGCGCTTCAGCTTTCCGGCTGCCGCTCCGCCGCCCATCGTTGCTGCCCCCTGCGAAAAAGCGGTGCTGCCCTCTGCTCTTGCTCTCCCGCCGGACCATGAGGCAGAAGCTCCTGCCGTATCAGTTTCTCCCGACGCGCCCGCGCTGTGCCTGAAGTTGTCCCTCGGATCTCTGTAGCGTCCCGCATCTTCCGTCGGCGTCTGAGGCTGCTCGCTCCTTTGGAACGAGTCATTATCGCGGAAATCTTTTCCGAGAATTTCTTCGACATTGATACCGACGTCATCCGAAATCGTGTCTGCCTTCACAAAGGATGGATTCTCCGCAATTGGCTCAGGCTCCTTCATGATGAAGTTCGGCTCATAATCCGTTCTGATGTCCCGATTGTTTTCTTCCATTTTGTTTGTTCCCCTTAGGATGATCTATTTCAATACCACTTTCGAGGATACTATAACACCCGATTATGTTGGTTTTGTGTTGAACTTGTATTAAAATCTTAATGACGGAATATGCATTTGAAGGGGGCTTAACATGAACGATCAGAATAAAATCTGCCGCAGCTGCATCGACTGCGCTGCAGGTGCCTGTGACGGCAAGAACGGAATGTACCCGGACTTCTGCCCAACGGCGGAGATCCAGGCGGGCGGAACTGCAGCCGCGCTCTGCAACGAGGCCGTCGCCCAATACCTGAACGACCCGGAGGACAGTCTTATTGCAAAAGCATCCGCAGCAGTTGAATTCGAAAACTACTGTAAGCTGACTCGTGTGGAGGAAATCTGTGAATTCGCCGATAAGATCGGAGCGCATAAACTGGGTATCGCCGCCTGCGTGGGGCTTTTGCGTGAGGCGCGTACCGCAGCGGCGATTTTCCGGCACCACGGCTTTGAAGTTTTCGGCGCTGCCTGCAAGGTGGGCGCAGTCAGAAAAACTTCCATTGGTCTTGATCCCATTCAGGAGACTCTCGGACCGCATATCTGCAATCCGATCCTGCAGGCAAAGCTCCTGAACGAACAAAAGACCGATCTGAATATTGTAATCGGTCTTTGCGTTGGCCATGACAGCCTGTTTTATAAATACTCTGATGCACTCTGCACTACGCTGGTGACAAAGGACCGCGTTCTTGGGCACAATCCTGCCGCCGCGCTGTATCAGACGGACAGCTATTACAGCAAGCTGCTGAAGTGACTGTCCTGCACTAGCTTATCTCCTTCATACCGCAGGGTCATATTGATCTCATCCGCACCCTCGAGCAGCGGCTTGAGGAACAACCGGTCTCCCTCCCACATTGGCAGATCCGGTAATTCTTCTTCCGGAATCCAATGCAGTTCTCCTTCGCTGCAGGTCGGCAGCGCTTCAGTTTCTGTTTCTGCGGCTTCCGCCCGGTACAGATACATGTCTTCATCTTCCCAGACATCCGAAATAAAATGAACAACACCACAGAAATGATACGAATCGAGTGTCAGTCCGGTCTCTTCCCGGACTTCCCGCAGCATGCATTCGTCCGGGGTCTCGCCCGTCTCAAACTTTCCGCCGACACCGATCCACTTACCTTCGTTTGGATCATTCTCCTTTTTATTGCGGTAGAGCATCAGATAATCTCTTCGCCCTGTCTCCGTGCTTCGCCGGATGTAGCACAGCGTTGCCTTTTTCATTTCATCTCCTCCTGAATCGTTTCCCATTATACACCAAACAGGTCATCCGGCACACCTGGGTGCAGTTTCTCTTCCACGGAGTTTGTTGTATAATGCATTCAGAAGGAGATTCCCATGACACAGCTTCAGCGGATCACGGTCCGCACATCGAAACAATACGATATTCTGATGAAAAAAGGTCTGCTTGCGGATGCGGCGGAACACATTTCCGCAGTCCTCCCGCCGGAAGGGCGCCGGTGCTGCGTGGTCTGCGACGAAACTGTATGCGCGCTGTATGGTCAGAAGCAGCAGCCTCTGATGCAGGGGCTGGTCAGCGCGGGCTATTCGGTCTTCGAATACATCTTTAAGCCCGGTGAAGACAGCAAAACCATCGCAAGCGCGGAAGATCTTTGCCGGTTCCTGTCTCAGAACCGGTTCAGCAGACATGATTTCATCATCGCGCTCGGCGGTGGCGTTTGCGGAGACCTTGCCGGTTTTGCGGCGTCGATCTACATGCGCGGCATTCCTTTTGTTCAGATTCCGACGACGCTGCTTGCCATGGCTGATTCTTCCGTTGGCGGCAAGACCGGAGTCAATACAGAAGCCGGAAAGAATATGATCGGAACGTTCTGGCAGCCGGAGCTTGTCCTCATGGATCCTGATGTTCTTGATACGCTTGAAGAGAGGCATCTCCTGAACGGTCTGGCAGAGATCATAAAAGCCGGTTTTATTGGAGACGGCAGCATCTTTGATGCCATTGGCGATAACCTCTGTGACGCGATCCTCAAGGCCATTCACGTCAAAAGAAAAATCATTGAAGAGGATGAACGGGAAGCCGGTGAGCGCAGGCTGCTCAACCTGGGACACACCATCGGGCACGCCATCGAAAAGTGCAGCAGCTATACGGTGCCGCACGGTTATGCGGTAATGACCGGTATGTACCTGACGTCCCTTGCTGCCGATGATCTCGGTTGGAGCGAGAAGCCTGTATCAGGTCTGATCAAAACTGTCATGGATGCTTTTGCCTATCCGGTTTATCTGGATTATTCTGCGAAGGAGCTCTCCGCCGCTGCTGCATGCGATAAGAAGCGCGACGCGGAGACTATCATAATCACATATCCTGACAAGCCCGGTCACTGCACCATGAAAAGTCTTCCGATCAGTGAGCTGGAGGATTTCATCAGCAACGGTCTCGCTAAGGCGGCAGAACACTGACTGTTCTGATTCCTCAAGGGAGAGAAAAGGGAGAAAAAGATGATGGAGATAAAAATCACACCGCGCAAACTTACAGGCACTATCGATGCGATGCCTTCCAAGTCGCACGCACACAGAATTCTGATTGCAAAAAAACTCGCTGAGATTCAGGGAAATCCCTGTGAAGACGGAATCGAAATTCCTCCTTTTTCTGATGATATTGAAGCCACCATGGCATGCCTTAGCCAGCTGGATAAGAACACACCTTATCTGGAATGCCGGGAGAGCGGTTCCACGCTGCGCTTTCTGCTGCCGGTTGTCATGGCCCTCAAAAGCAGCGCCACCTTCCTGGGAACAGGGCGGCTTCCCGACAGGCCCCTTTCCCCTCTGAAGGAGGAGATGGAGCGGCATGGCTGCAGTTTTCGCATGGGGTCAAACAAGAACACCGACCGCTTCAAGGAGATCTGCTCCGTTTCCGGAGGACTCCGCCCCGGTGATTATTTACTCGCAGGCAATGTCAGCTCTCAATTCGTAACCGGGCTGCTCTTCGCGCTGCCTCTTCTGGAAGGCGACAGCAGTCTAACGCTCACGACAGAGCTTGAGTCCGCAGGATATGTCGACATGACGCTTACCGTTCTGAAATCCTTTGGCATCGAAGTGAATGTCTCCTATACAGAAAGCGGCTTCCTGAAATATGATGTTCCGGGAGGACAGAAGTATCAGGAAAAGCCCGGACTGTCGCTCGACGGCGACTGGTCAAACGCCGCCTTCTGGCTGGCAGCCGGTTCACTGAGCGGCGACATTACGGTTAACGGGCTCCGCCTGGAATCAAGCCAATGGGACAAGGAGATCCTGCACATTCTGGCAATGATGGGTGCTGAACTAGACATCCAGCCTCAGGTCGACGGAACCGTTTCGATCCGCTCCACCGCTTCTATTCTCAAAGGTGCTGAAATCGATGTTTCACAGACTCCGGACCTGACGCCGATACTTGCCGTGCTGATGTCCTTCTCGGAAGGGACCTCGATGATCACGCACGCAGAACGGCTGCAGTTTAAGGAATCAAATCGCCTTAAGGCGATCTATTCTGTTCTGTATAATCTCGATGCAGATATTTCTTATGGAGGTGACTGGCTTTCCTTCACAGGAAAAGCTTTCCTGGAAGGCGGCAGCGTTGACAGCTACGGCGATCACCGCATTGCTATGTCCGCCGCAATTGCTTCCTGCCTTTGCAGTAATCCCGTTTTCCTGTCCAACCCTATCGCCGTGACAAAATCCTATCCGGATTTTTATAAAGATTTCGCCGCACTGGGCGGCGAAATAGAATACTGATTATTTGTTTGCAGCGGATTTTTAGAATTCATCCATATAAACGGAGGTGATTTCACGGCTCAGTTCCGTATACTCCTCCGTCATCTTGTCGAAGTACTTCTTATATTCTTTTTCATCATCCTCGGTGCTCTTGAGCATCGCGTCAACCATCTTGTCCTTGCCTTTGTCGTAGATTTCTCCCAAGGCTTTTATCCTGTCCTGTGTTTCATCGTATAACTTGCTCTTGGAAACGGAGTCTGCTTTATCCTCCAGCTCGCCGACATACTTCTTGGTCGCTTCCTTCATTTCAGCCTTGCAGTCTTTGTAGATCTGCTCGTACTGCGAGTCGGCTTTCTCGTCGGAATCATCGCTCTTCTTGGAATCGGATTTGTCCTTCGACTCACTGTCGTCCGACTTGCTGCCGGTATCCGCAGGCGTCTCCGCACCTTCCGCGGGAGTCGTTATCTCAACGGTTTCCTCCACAGGTTCGTTCTCGCCGCAGGCGCATACGCAAAAGCACATCAGCACGCTGATGAGAATTGCTGTTATTTTTTTTGTTGCTTTGATTGAAATCATTACTGTTTATTCCATTCCATTTTGTATCCACTTCAAGTCCCGTCTCGCCGGAAAACCAAAAGCTCCTTCTGCGTTCTCCACGGCGCGGATGATCGCTTCGCTCATAACCTCCGCAGCAAGAGTACCAACAAGATCCTGATCGATAGCCTCGCTGCCTACAGAGACTGCATAGATGCTGTCACCATCCGCTGAAGTATGCACCGGGCGGATGGATCTGGCGTACCCATTGTGCGCCATGGATGCAATCTTGCAGAGCTGTGTTTTATTGAAGCCGGCGTTCGTAATCACAACGCCGATCGTCGTGTTTCCCGTGAATTTGTTTTCGACAACATCCAGACTCTGCGACATAAGCTCCACGGTGTCGCGGAAACCATTGCCGTCCTCGGTCAGGAGTCCCGCAATCTTCTGTCCGTTCTTCCAGTCATAGATATCGCCGAGGGCATTCAGCGCTACCAGCGCGCCGATTTTCAGCGCACCAATTTCGATAGCGTAACTTCCTATGCCGGTCTTCATGCAGGATTCCATACCGGCCAGTTTCCCTACAGTCGCACCGCAGCCGGCTCCGTAATTGCCATCCCGGTAATTAGGTGCTTCAAAGGCAAGCCTTGCCGCCTCATATCCCATCTCAGGCTGCGGCCGGACGTCGGTTCTGCCCACAGTCAGGTCAAACAGATCCGACTGTGCCACCAGGGGCACCTTCGTGACGCCCACATCGAAACCGATATCGTGTTCCTCGAGATACTGCATGACGCCATTCGCCGCGCCGAGGCCAAAAGCGCTTCCGCCGCCCAGCAGTACAGCATGGATACTCTGTGCTGACGTCACAGGGTCCAACAGGTGCGTGTCTCTGGACGCGGGGCCGCCGCCTCTGACATCCAGTCCGGCGCTCATGCCTTCTTCAGATATGAGCACGGTGCAGCCGGTGGCCGCATCGCGGTCCTCTGTCTGTCCAATATGGATATTACCTATTTCCTGAATCGGGATTTCTTTTCGGACCATTGTCATGCTCCTTTACTCTTTGTGTGCTGCAGCAACACAGTTTATCCGTTGGATGATGTTGGAATATACTTGGCAATCTGCATCGCCACATTCGGAAGCGGCAGCGTCTGCAGCCAGATATTTCCCGGACCCTCGACAACCGTGTTGAAGAGTCCTTCTCCGCCGAACATAATATTCTTCGCACCCTTGATGCGTTCAATCCGGAAGTTCACACCGCTGGTCATGATCGCCAGATGCGGTCCGTCAACCACTTTGACCTGACCTGCAGCTAGCTCATATTTCTGGAGGCTGCCGTCGATCTCGAGAAATACAACGCCCGGTCCTGTGAACCGCTGCATGATAAATCCCATACCTCCAAAGAGACCGCCGCCGATTTTTTCATGAATATGAACCGCTACATCCACACTCTCTTCGCATGCAAGGAACGCATCCTTCTGCGCAATGATTGTCTGCCCTGCCTGGAGCTTGACCGGAACGATGCATCCCGGGAAGGAAGATGAGAATACGATCTCTCCCTGTTCCGCCTTGCACTGAAAACGATTGAAAAAGATTTTCTCACCGGAAATAGCTCTTCCTAAAGCTTTTCCGAGGCCTCCGCCGCCTTCTGTGGACATTTCCAACCCTCTGTCCATCCAGCTCATTGATCCGCCCTCGCACTTCATTGCTTCACCCTTCTGCAGAATGCATTTTACTGCCGGGAAGGCTCCTCCGATTACTTCATAATTCATATTGTCCCTCCATCATATGGTTGATATATGGCTGCGGTCACCCCGCGGTTACATCTTTTTCTCCGATTATATTTTAACACTGCTTTGTGATGAAATCATGATTCTTAACAATATTGCAGAATAAAATCACCTGCCCGGATATAACAAAAGCCCG
>CACYBO010000146.1 GCA_902772685.1 uncultured Eubacteriales bacterium
AGGGCCCCTATGATGAACTGATGGAGATCGTCAAGGAATGTCAGTACATCGCAATCAGAGCGGGGGCGCCGTCAGTGGCCGCCTATGTGAAGATCACATATAAACCTGAAGGAGAGGTTCTTTCCATTGACAAGAAAATCGGCAAGTACCACAAGTAAAAAGAGCGTGATGACAAACCGGGTCTACCCGCTGATATCGATTCTGGCTATTCTGGCGCTATGGGAATGCCTTTCAGTCTTCGAAGTGGTGCCGGGCTATATGCTGCCGTCACCCGCGCAGACTGTGGAAGCCTTTATCGGAGACTTCTGGCTTCTCATGTCGCACCTCAAGGTGACGCTGCTGGAGACATTGCTCGGAACAGTGATGGGAGTGGTGATCGGATACGGATCAGCCATGCTCATGGACAGATGGGAACCGGCCTATAAAGCGGTTTATCCGATCGTGGTTCTGACGCAGACCATACCGGCAGTCGCTATTGCACCGCTTCTGGTGCTCTGGTTCGGCTATAAGATGATGCCGAAGATCATACTCATCATACTGATCACCTTCTTTCCGATCGTCATCGGGACGCTGGACGGTTTCCGGTCGGCGGATAAGGACGCAATCAATCTGATGCGGTCCATGGGTGCTTCAAGATGGCAGATCTTCAAGCATATCAAGTTTTTTAACGCTCTGCCGAACTTCTTCTCAGGACTCAGGATCACAGTTGCCTACGCAGTAGTGGGTGCGGTTCTGGCTGAATGGCTCGGTGGATTTGCGGGACTCGGTGTGTACATGACGAGAGTCAAGAAATCATTCGCTTATGACAAGATGTTCGCGGTCATCTTCCTGATTTCCGGCATCAGCCTGATCCTCATCTGGCTGGTGAACGTGCTGCAGAAGAAATGCATGCCATGGGAGAACGCGGAAACAATCACGAGAAAGAGAGACGAAAATAGATGGATAAAAAACTGACAGCAATAATCACAGCAGTGCTCATGATGGTCTTCGGACTTGCAGGCTGCGGAGGAGAAAGCGCACCGGAAGAGGATTCATCAGACAGTTCTGCTATCACATTCGTGCTCGACTGGACGCCGAATACGAATCATACAGGAATATACGCAGCTGAAAAACTCGGCTATTTCGATGAAGCCGGTCTCAATGTTGAAATTGTACAGCCGCCAGATGACGGTGCGGAGACAATGGTCGCCTCCGGGCAGGCCCAGTTCGGCGTATCCTTCCAGGATTACATGGTACCGGCCCTGGCAGGGGAGCAGAAGACCATGCCGATTACGGCAGTCGCTGCCATCCTGCAGCATAATCTGTCGGGTATTATGTCGGCGAAAGAAAAGGGCATTGACAGACCGAAGGCGATGGAAGGCCATTCCTATGCGACCTGGGAACTGCCGATCGAGCAGGCGATCCTGAAGCGCTGCGTGGAAGCGGATGGCGGCGATTTCAGCAAGGTGGAACTGATTCCTGAAACCATCGACGATGAGGTTTCCGCCCTGAAAGCGGACCAGATCGATTCCATCTGGGTTTATTACGGATGGGCAGGCATCAATGCTGAAATCAAGGATTTTGATATCAATTACTTTGCATTTAAGGACATTGATGATGCATTTGATTACTATTCACCGGTGATTATCGCCAACGATGACTTCCTGGAGGACAATCCGGATACTGCAAAGGCATTTCTGGCGGCTGTGTCCAAAGGATATGAGTATGCCATAGAGCATCCTGACGAGGCCGCGGATATCCTCGTTGAAGCAAATCCTGAAGTTGACGCAGAGCTTGCGAAAGCCAGCCAGGAATATCTGGCAGACGAGTATCAGGCGGAAGCAGACCAGTGGGGCGTCTTTGATGCGGCAAGATGGAACAAGTTCTATCAGTTCATCAATGATAAAGGCCTTTCCGAAGCGGAGATACCGATGGATACGGGTTTCACCAACGATTATCTGCCTGAAAAATAAGACGGTCAGACAGCAGGGATATGCATAAGCTTGAAACTAAGAACATCACAATGAAATTCGGGGATGAAACAATCATCCGGGACATCACTATTTCGGTTGATCAGGGGGAGCTGATCGGCCTTCTTGGGGTGTCCGGAAGCGGCAAGACCACACTATTCAATTGTATCTCCGGAATCTATACGCCTGTCAGCGGCCGTGTTATACTTGATGGAAAGGATATCACAGGCACTACCGGTCATATCAGTTATATGCTTCAGAAGGACCTGCTTTTGCCGTATAAGACGATAGAAGACAATGTGGCGCTGCCGCTGCTCATCCGGGGCGTGCCAAAACAGGAGGCAAGAGAACAGGCGGCGGAACATTTTGAAGAGTTCGGGCTTGAGGGGACGCAGAAGAAGTACCCGAAGCAGCTTTCAGGCGGCATGCGGCAGAGAGCGGCGCTGCTGCGGACGTATCTGTTTTCGGATGACGTTGCTCTTCTGGATGAACCGTTCTCAGCTCTGGACACGATAACCAGAAGCAGGATACACCGCTGGTATCTGGACGTCATGGAGAAGATCAACCTGACGACGGTGTTCATCACCCATGATATCAATGAGGCGGTGCTCCTTTCCGACCGCATCTACATCATGTCCGGAAAGCCCGGTGAGATTCGCTCAGAGATCAAGATAGGAACGCCGAGAGGCAAAAGGCAGAACTTCGACCTGACAGATGAATTCATGGAATACAAGCGTCAGATTGTGGCTCTGCTGGACGAAAGGGAGATAAGAGATGAAGATACTTCACACATCTGACTGGCATCTGGGAATGCTGATCAGCGGAACCGATATATCGGAGGATCAGCACTTCTTCATCGATCAGATCAGAGAAATCGTGAGAACACAGAAAATTGACGTTGTGCTGATCGCCGGCGATGTTTTTGACCGCGCAAATGTCAGCGGTGACGCCATAAAACTATATGATGATGCAGTTACAGGTCTTTGCCTCAGCGATGGGGCAAAGACTGTTGTTATTGCAGGCAATCACGACGGCGCTGAGAGGCTTGCTCAGTGCAGCAGGCTGTTGGCGGGTTCCGGGCTTTATGTCGCAGGGGCTTTGGAACGGCCGGTTGCTAAAGCATCTTTCGGGGATGTGGATATTTACATGCTTCCCTGGTCGGACACGGCGAAAGTCAGATATCTCTTCCCGGAAAAAACTGAGGAAATAACGGGAACGGAAAGCGCATGCAGGGTGTTGTGCGATTCCATCAGGGAGACGATGGATCCGTCAAAGAAGAACATTCTCGTCTCACACTCATTTATCGTCAGTGCAGAGACATCCGTGAGCGACAGAGCAGCTGAGATCGGTTTCGCGTCTGCTGTTTCCTCCGGTGTGTTCGAAGGATTCGATTATGTAGCGCTTGGACACATCCACAAGCCGCAGGATATCACGGACAGCATACGGTACAGCGGAACGCCGATGCCTTACTCTTTTGGAAAAGAAGAAAAGCAGGAAAAATCAGTTACGATTATAGATACGGAAGATATGAGCCGGCAGATTGTGCCTCTGAAGCTGCTTCATGAAAGGAAAACGCTCCGGGGCACAATGGACGAACTTCTGGAGGGAGATGTTCCGGAAGAAGTAAAAAACGGGTATGTTCGTGTTGAATTGACGGACCATTTTCTCGGGACGGAGACCATGCTGGCACTGCGCCGTGTTTATCCGAATATACTGGAAGGAAGCGGGCTGACCTACGATGATGGAAACGCGAAAACAACGCTGACTGCAGAAGACCTGAAACGTGCAGCCAATGATCCCGCAGCCATCTTCCGCAGCTTTTGCGCAGATGTAATCGGTATGGAACCGGATAAGGAACAGATTGAAAGATTCATGAAAGCCTTTGGAGACGACGGGAAGGAGGAACTGCAATGAGACCTTTGTCACTTACATTTCAAGCCTTCGGACCGTATGCGGGAAGGGAACACATTGATTTCGGGGATCTGACTGCAAAGGGCCTTCTGCTTATATGCGGCGATACCGGAAGCGGCAAGACGATGATCCTGGACGCCATGACGCTGGCTCTGTACGGGAAAGCCAGCGGGGGTCTGCGCAACGATTTCAGTTCCCTCAGATGCAATCGGTGCAGGACGGAGGACGACACCTTCATCGAGTTCGTCTTCGAAGCGGGCGGCAGCATTTATAAATTTGAGCGCCGCCTGGAGAAAAAACGGGTCAACTTATCCGAGAGTCAACAGATCTGCAAAATGAATGACAACGGACAGTTCGAGCCTTTGCGCGAAAATCTGAAAAAAAGCGAAATGCCTGTTATCGCAAGAGAACTCATTGGACTTGACTATGATCAGTTCACACAGGTCATCATTTTGCCGCAGGGCAAATTCGAGCAGTTTCTGGAATCCGATTCAGGAAAAAAAGGAGAGATCCTGACAGAGATTTTCGGTACGGAGAGATGGGAACAGGCAGCACAGAACTATTACAACACTGTAAAAGCGGACTGTGATGCGCTAAACGACAGGAAAAACCGTGTTAACAGCATACTCAGCGGAGAAGGTTGTGAAAATCTGGAGGAACTCAGCAAGAAAATAGAGGGTACAGAGACAACGCTGAAGGAACTGGAGGAAAGCTTTCACGCTTCGGATTATGAGACAGAACGTACCAGACTTCTGGCGGACAGAGAAACGGCCGGCAAGCTGGAGGAACTGAATAAAGCACTCATCAAGAGGAAAAAAGAAGCAATATCTGCAGAAACTGCCGAATCCAAATGCTCAGAGGCCCTTGAAAGAGCCGAAAAACGCCTCAGAGAGCACAAAAGCCGGGAATCGGACAAGGAATCATGGAATCGGGAAAAAGCCGTTCTGGAGACGAAACAGGAGTTATATGCCGCTGCAGATAAGGTGCAGGCCGACTTTGAGCAGGCGGAAAGCGCATGGCAGAAGGCGGTTAAAAGTGCAT
>CACYBO010000147.1 GCA_902772685.1 uncultured Eubacteriales bacterium
GAACAGATCGAGACCCTGCTGCAGGACTTTTGAATCAAACGCATAGCCTATGCGCACCGCCCCTTCCATCTCAAAACATTCGCCCGGAGTGAAGAGCACGCCCGTTTCTTTGATAAGTCTGTCGCAAAGCTCACGGGACGGCATATCCTTTTTGTAATAAACGAGGGCTGTTGTACCCGCAACCGGTCTCTGATAGTAGACCTCCGGCGTGGCGTTCACCCAGTCATCCAGGATCTGCCGGTTCGTGTTCAGGATTGCGCGGTTCCGTTCGATGATCTTGTCCTTGTTGGCCAGCGCCAGTGCCGCCAGTTTATCGTCGATGACGGCGCAGCTGATGGTGTCGTAGTCTCTGCGCTCATGGCAGCGGTGGATCAGATCCATATCTCTTGTTACGATCCAACCGAGACGTACTCCGGCCATGGACCACGACTTGGACATACTGCCCACGGAGATGCCCTTCTCATAGATGTCCGCGACTGAGTACATATAGCTGCCGTCTTCGGAGATGCCTCTATAGACTTCGTCGCAGAGGACATACGCGCCGACACTCTTCGCCACGTCGATGACCTGCTCCATGACATCTTTCGGAATCAGGGACCCGGACGGATTGTTCGGGCTGTTCATGGTGATCACCTTCGTGTTCTCATCAACCAGTTCCTTCAGTTTCTCTATATCCGGCAGGAAGTGGTTCTCAAGATTCAGGTTCAGGATCCTTACTTCCGCACCGATGGATTCCGGAATGGAGTAATGCTGCTGATAGGTCGGCATTACGGAGACCATGTTGTCTGACGGGTCGATCAGCGTCATCAGGATATGATAGTTCGCGCCGATGGCGCCATGCATCGGAATGATGTGCTCCGGCTTAATCACATCGCTGTACAGGCCGGCGATGCCCGCGAGCAGCTCCGGAGACCCTCCGATATGGCTGTATGTCAGCCGGGTATCCGCCAGCTCCCTCATGTATTCATCAACATCCAGCCCCGCCATCTCGATAACTTCCCTGACCGTAAGGGAGTCGATGCACGTCTCCGCCAGATTGTATTTGCATTTGGTTTCGTATTCATCCATCCAGCGCTCTACTTTGAAGGTTTTGATATCCATATTGTTCTCCTTTGATCATCAGTGTCCTCTGGCTCTTCCTAGTATACCCTCATTTCGTCTTAGAATCCACAGAACATCTCTTCAATCCCATCCACATGCCGTGCGATCATCTGGCTTCCGGTCGTGCTGGATCCGGGACAGCCTCTTCGCCTTAAACTTGACTGCAAACAGTTCCTGAACGGCTTCCGACTCCAACGGGCCAAGATAGACCTTTCGCATGGGCCCTCCCTTATCCTGCCAGCGCTCAAAAGCATAGAAATTCCCCAACTGCTTCTGGACATACAGACTGCCGCGTTCTGTGCTGCTCAGCTTGCTCAGATCGATGAGGCGCTGAATTCGCCTCTGCTCGGTGTTTATTGCTTCCATAAACATATTTTCCTTGACATTCCCTAACCCCCTCTTAATTCAACGATTTTACAGTTTGGGTCTTCTAACGAAAAGCTGTAGGACTATAGACCCACAAAAAAAGGAAAATAGACCCACAAGTCCCTTTTCACCACATCCCAATAGTCAGATATTACCATTATTTCTATCTTTTGTAAAGCATTTAGCGGCCAAAAGCTGGAACGAAACGTGTTTTAATGGACGATTTGCGATATAATGAGCATATCAATCAAGGATGAGACGCAGCGCATGGAATATGTGTATCACTATGCTTCCCCGCTCGTCGGCATCACGCTGAACAGTGACGGCCATGCCTTGACCGGACTGATGTTCGACGGCGAGAAGTCCTTCGGAGAGAAAATCAAACTCCTTGAACCGGAAGGCGCGGATATGACAAGACTGTTTGTGCCTGCCGGCGGCACCGCGTTATAGGAGGATACAAAAATGTCATTCGAGAATATCAATGAAGTGTCGGACAGACACCTGCACATCGTGTGGACAAACTCAGATCCTGATACGGCTCTGAATATGGTCCTGATGTACGCCACTAACGCGCTTTTGAACGAATGGTGGGATAAGGTGACCGTCATCATCTGGGGCGCTTCCCAGAAACTGGTGGCAGAAGACGAAGCTGTTCGTTTTGAAATGCAGAACGCGCAGGATGTCGGTGTGGAATTTACAGCCTGCATCAGCTGCGCAAACAATCTGGGAACCACGCAGGCACTCGAGGCGGACGGGATCGAAGTGATTCGCTGGGGACAGAAGCTTTCCCTTCTTCTGCAGAACGGGAAGCACGTAATCACGATTTAGATTGAATCATTGACAAAACCACCGGACCCATATAATAAATGGTATGATAACGGTGGTCGGTATTGCTTTTGCAATAGGTGAACAAAAATGAAGATTTATCAGATATCTACACTGCAGGCCCTTGCGCTGGGTTATTCCCGGTCTGTCGTTAATGTGAAAGAATTGCTGGAGCACGGCGACATCGGACTGGGCACCTTTGAGGATGTGAACGGAGAAATGATTGTCGTCGACGGAGAGTGTTTCCGGGCGACAGAAGATGGAACCGTCTGGGAAGCAGACCCCGATATGGGTGTGCCCTTTGCCTCTGTTGCAAAGGCAGGAACCTCACCTCGCTTCGACGTTGAAGACATCACTGATATTGATCAGCTAAAGAATGTGCTGACGCTGAAGATCGATGAGGACTTCGGATTGAACAGCATGCACATTGCAAGAATCGACGGCGAATTCAACCGCGTGTGCGCCAGATCAGAATCCGCCTACCGCTCGCAGCACGTGGATCTGAAGGAGATCCTGTCAAAAACGCAGCGCGATTTCCAGTTCGAAAACATATCCGGTACGCTGGTGTGTCTATACTATCCCGACTACATGGATGGAATCAACGCTCCGGGATGGCATGTGCATTTTCTCTCTGAGGACCGCACTAAGGGGGGCCATGTCTTTGATCTGGATATAGCAAATGGCCTGGTTCAGATCACTAAAATCAGCCACATTGAAATTCAGCTTCCCAACGAACCGGCCTTTGACACCTACTCTCTCAAAGAAGCATCCGGAAGCGATATCAAACAGGTTGAACAGGGAAACGGAAAGGATCAATAGCCCCGCTGAGATTCACGGCAGGCATACAGTATCAAGTCAGAAAAGGAGATTGTTCAATGTCGTTTTTCAATAAAATGTTTAAGAAGAATAAGCTCGACGAAGCGATGGAAAAAGCCTATGAAGATTTTGCGGAGAACAATCCGGTTACAAGAAAAGCAAAGGCAACCATAGAAGAGGCCGCCAAAAAAATGACCCATTCTCTGGAGGTGGAAGCCTATGGGGAGGCGAAAGATCATTCGGATGACCATAGAACCGCTTTGGGGGATTTTGATTCCCTCAGCTCGGATTGGGACAATATGATTGACCTGATCATCGACAAGGAACTTGGAAAATACAAAGTCTGTCCGAAATGCAAGCAATCTGTTCCTTCAGAACTGGACACCTGCCCGCACTGCAATACCCCTCTGCCGGATATTACAGCAGCATTTCAGATCTGCCCGAAGTGCGGAGCAAAAAACAAGTTCCTTGCCTTTAATTGTGTGAAATGCGGAGCAAAACTGGAGCTGATACCTGAGGAGGACGAGGGTAATAACAAATAACCGTCCAAAACAAGACATATGCTCAACCAAATGTTATATGTCTCAGTGCGGTCTCTATTTCACCCTGATTTTTTTAACTTTGCTCCATGCGCCATAGTGAATGATTCCCTACATCTTGGTGTTAGTCAGGTGTGTAATCAAGTGTAATCAAGAAAAAAGCAATAAAAAACCCTTTGAAGTCTTATATTTCAAAGGGTTTGGTTGGTGGAGCATAGGGGGATCGAACACTCAAATTGAGTTGGACCGATTTCAAAAACGTGCATTTTTCAACGGTTACAGCGTTTGAAA
>CACYBO010000148.1 GCA_902772685.1 uncultured Eubacteriales bacterium
AGCCAATCCGAGGCGTTTATCGCCGAGCCGTTTGAATACACATTCGCCCCGGTTCCGATTTCAGACGAAGGCGTCAGCTTCCTCGACATGCCGAATCTGCAGTTCTCTGTCAACAAAGACAGTGCGAATCTGGACATGGCCAACGAGTTCATGCGTTTCCTGATCACTACGCAGGAGCTGAACAATATGGCGCAGAACAAAGGCCTTATGTCACCGACCAAGGACCTGTCGTTCAACAGCGTGTATGCCGCATTCGGGGATGTCCCGGAATCGCGCATCCTGTCGCCTGAAGTGATCGGACTGACAGATGACGCGGTCATACAGCTGAGGCAGGCGGTCTATGCTGTCTGCACAGGCGCGATGACCATAGATGAGGCCGTTGCCGGATATGGCACTTTTGCACAATGATGACCGTTTAGGAGGATGGTATGAGCTATTATCTCCTGAAGGAAACTATCAGTCCATGCGCGTCTGAGGACCTGCGCAAGGATATGGATTTCAAATATGTTGCTGTTCTGACGACTCCTGAATGGGAGCGCGACCGCGACCGCTTCGACATGGGCATCGAACTGGAGCCGGCTGCGGGGAATATACATAACACTAAAGCCGAGGTTAATTATGACTCCCTGACCGGGACGTTCCAGATCCCTGACCGGGAGAATCTCAGGGACAATGATTTCCGCTTCGCTTTTGCCCTGGATGAGAAAGGGATCGTGTTTATCGATGACAGCGGCAAGGCGGAGCAGATGATAGAGGAGATCAGCCGGACGAAACGCTGGATGGAACCGAGTCTCGAACGCTTTCTGTATGATTTTCTTGAACAGATCGTAAAAAACGATCTGGCGATAATGGAAGAATACGAGGATGAACTGGATAGAATAGAGGATCAGATCCTGGATTCTCAGGTACAGGGAGAACTGGCGCGGGTCAACGAGATACGCAATAATGTACGCAAACTGCTGGTGCACTATGAACAGATCATAGACATGACGCAGGAACTGGTAGAAAACGAAAATGATTTCTTTACCGAAGACAATCTCCGCTATATCCATCTGTTCATGAACCTTATGACCCGCAGACACGACTCCGCGGTATCCCTGCGAGAGCATACCATGCAGGCCAGAGACCTTTACAACGCGCAGCTGGAAGTCCGCCAGAACAGGACCGTGACGCTCCTTACTGTTGTAACGACGATATTCATGCCGCTGACTCTGATAGCGGGATGGTACGGAATGAACTTCCGCTACATGCCGGAACTGGAGTGGCGCTTTGGCTATCCTGTCGTGATCGGGGTCAGCATCGTCATTGTGATTTTTTGCCTGATCTTTTTCAGGAAGAAAAAGTGGCTATAGACGGACTGTAACAACGGGCACCGATAATGAGACTCCGGACTTGTTCCGGAGTTTTTGTTTAAGGACAGTTTAAGGTACGTCCGTTATTATGTGCCCAACACAGCAGAAAGGAGCGCATAAGAGATGAAAGAAAACAAAGAAACAACGAGTGAGCAGACTGTAAATGACGCAGCAGAGAAGTTCCCGGACAACGAAATGCCGGAGGTCAAAACGGAAAGCGCGGCGGCAAAACCGGAAAATGCCGGGAAGTGGGGCGACAGCTCAGTAACAAAAAAGTTTCTGGCATTGGCCCTGGCGGCAGCGGTCCTGATCAACGCGGGAGTGACGGCGGGAGTTATGGCGCTGGCAGGAAGGCATAATAGCCATGGCAGACCTGATATGCATGGAAGTCGCCCGGGCAGTGAGATGTTCTCAAAAGATAAGCCCGGCAATAATGGACAAATGAGACCTAAGCAAAAGGGTCAGAAAAACAGCGAACAAAACACGCCTCAGACCGATACCCAGAACAGCACACAGGATCAGTCCGGCGATGAGGCTTAATAAGACAGCTGCGGGACTCCGGACTTGTTCCGGAGTTTTCTTTTGTTAAGATATGGTACAATAAAAGCAACAAATGGATACAGGCAATTCGTTTTGAGGAATACTATGGATACAATGAAGAGAAAAAGAACGGCTGCGCTTTTCTGCCTGCTTATCATGCTTGCCGCGGTGACGGCCGGATGCGGCGGTCAGGGATCCGCAGAACCTGAAGGCGAAACATCGACGCAGTTAACGGACACGGGCATAGCAGAAGCGGTCCCAGGGCTGGATAAGTTCATGGGCGGCTGGGGCAGTCTTGACTGCAGAGAGACCGGCGGCGGGGACTGTTCTGTTGCGGAATTCACCGATGACGGCGGCAAACTCAAGGTATCGGCCGGGACATATTCGGGCGGCGGATATTACGCGGTCTTTGAAGCAGAGGATATCACTATCGACGGGGATACCATGACCTGCGTGAACGGACTGTTCGTGGCTGACGGACTGAATGTGGATGACGCCATACTTGTCGCGTCGCCTTCTGACGCTGAAGAAGGCGGCTATACATTCGTGTTCTCGAATGAGGGCGGAGAGCTCAAGGAATCGCTTGCGGACAA
>CACYBO010000149.1 GCA_902772685.1 uncultured Eubacteriales bacterium
GAGCTGAAGGAAAGAAAGCTCAGAATCGAAGACGCACTCAACGCAACAAAGGCTGCCGTTGAAGAAGGTATCGTTGCAGGCGGCGGTGTCGCTCTCGTCAATGCAATCCCTGCAGTAGCAGCTTACGTCGAAGGTCTGGACGGCGATGCTAAGACAGGCGGACAAATCATCGTGAGAGCTCTCGAAGAGCCGGTAAGACAGATCGCTGAGAACGCTGGTTATGAAGGAAGCGTCGTTGTCGCTCAGGTCAAGGACAGCGAAGAAGGCGTTGGCTTCAACGCAGCAACGGAAGAGTATGTTGACATGATCAGCGCAGGTATCGTTGACCCGGCTAAGGTTACCAGATCAGCTCTGCAGAATGCAGCATCCGCATCTGCAATGCTGCTGACGACAGAAGCAGGCGTAACAGACATCAAGGAAGATATGCCTCCAATGCCACCAATGGGCGGCGGCGGAATGGGCGGCATGGGCGGAATGATGTAATCGATCTGCTGCACATAGGCTATAACACATAACATTAACTCAATAAAAACCCCGGTCCGCGGGATGCGGACCGGGGTTTTGTCGTGTCAAGAAAGGGGGTCAACCACTGCATAGTGGCTGAAAGCCTTGATACTGTGTTTGTCCAGTGGTTGAAGGAGTTGACCAGAGCAGTTCCAACCACTGCAAGGTGGCTGAAAGCCTTGATGCTGCGTTTGTCCAGTGGTCGGCGAAACAAAAAAGAAACAAATGGTTGCCAAATAATAGCGAAACTGGTAATATTAACCAATAAGAAATGCGTAAGGAGGTATTGAGGGTGGGGAACAAGTCAACAATAGTATTGACACCAGTCCTTGCAGGGAATCAGGTAAGCAGAATGAATAAAGGATTAACGAAAGAATTAGTCTCGTTAAAGAAAGAAGTTAACTCTTTGCCTAAAGGAAAACTATTTGTTAGATATCGTAACAATCATGTTCAGTTTATCAAGCGAGGAAATGGGAAAGAAAGAGGGATCACGAGTTTCCCGGAAACGGTGTATCAACTCGCAAGGCGTCAGTACTTACAACTGCACATACAATTGCTGGAGCAAATACTAGAAGAAGGATGGACATCGGAAACGGAACAAATCATTTCTGCCATTTACCCTCAGATCGAATCCCTCCTGAAAAAATACGAGGATGCAGGGTTAGATATTGAGAGGATAACAATGACGCCCAATCAAAGGATATGGAACTCGGATCGTCATAGCCAGAAAGAGAATCGTAGGGATGAATTGATATACCCAACAAGGGGTGGTGTTTATATGCGTACACAGTCAGAGAGATTTATCGGAAACCTTCTGGAGATGCTGAATATCCCGTACCGTTATGAAACACGTGTCACAATCAACAACCGGTCATATCATCCGGACTTCATCATCATGCTACCTGATGGAAGGCTTGTGATCCTAGAACATGTGGGCAGGATGGATTTGAGGGAATATGATGAGGATCTCATCATACGTCTTCAGGCCTATGACAGCATAGGCCTGATGATTGGAAGAAATGTATTCATGACATTTAACCACGATATCCGGGAGGAAGCTAGAGTTAAGGAAGTATTGTTTCAGATGCTTACGTGCAATCCGCCGTGGAACAAGATACTGATCAGTGTTGCCCGGAGAGCAGGATGCAGTTTAAGTATTGCGTGATGCAGCGCGCGCTCACTCTCCCCTCTGTGCCAGGATCTCCCGCAGCTCATCGGTGCCGAACGTGTAGGCGGAGTTGCAGAAGAAGCATTTGATTTCGATGTCTTCGTCGTCCGCGATCAGGGACTCCAGATCTTCAGTGCTCAAGGTGGCGAGAGCATGGGAGATGCGCTCGCGAGAGCAGTTGCAGTGGAAGCGGACAGGTTTTTCCTCTGTGATGACGAGATCCAGATCGCCGAGCACGAGGCGAAGGATGTCCGCGGGTCCCATGCCGCGCTCCATCAGCGTGGTGACGGGTTCCAGATCAGCCAGTTTAACTTCCAGGGCTGCGATGACTTCCTCCGGCGCATCCGGCATGAGCTGGATGATGAAGCCGCCCGAGTGGAGGACGCTGCTGTCTTTGTCAACCTTGACGCCGAGAGCAACGGCGCTTGGCGTCTGCTCAGAGACGGTGAAATAATAAGCGAGGTCTTCACCGATCTCGCCGGTCTGCAGTTCGACCTGTCCGTTGTACGGCTCTTTGAGACCCAGGTCCATGCTCACGGTCAGGATGCCCTGTCCGATTGCGCCGCCTACGTCAAGTTTGACCGCGCCGCTGACCGGATCTTCGCGGGGAGGAATATCAACGGAAGGATTTCCCGGAAACCCTTTTACATTGCCGTGGGAATCTGCCGTAACAGTAATGCTGCCGATGGGACCATCGCCTTTTATCGTCAGTGTGATCAGGTCGTCATCGCCTTTCATCATAGATCCCATCATAGCGCCGGCTGACAGGAGTCTGCCGAGAGCTGCCGTGACGACTGGGAAGGTCTTATGTATTTCGCGGGCTTCCGCCACCATTTCCGTGGAATCTACTGCAAAAGCTCTGATATATTCCTGTGCGGCGGTTGCGCGTATGATTTTATCTGTCATTTATTCTTTATTCCTTTCAAGAAATGCAATGGTTGTAACAGCTACCAATATTATAACACCGCCGATGATCTGTGTGGCGGTCAGGATTTTGCCGAAGATGAAAATGGAGAATATGACCGCCGTGACAGGCAGTACATTTTCAAATGCAGCCACAAGTGTCGTGGACAGTTTGCCTACTGCGTAAACATATCCGAATTCACCGATGATAATGCAGACGATGGAAGTAGCTAGTGTGACAATTATTCCGGCAGGGGTCAGGGTGACAGGAGTATGTGTAATCGCCTGGCTGATAATAACAGTAGGAATCTGTACGATAGTACCTGAGTAGAACAGCCCTGTCATGAGCGTCAGCAGATCGTACTTATCATAGAGCGGTTTCACAAGGACGAGATAGCAGGTCCAGGAAATGGCAGCTGCAAACATCGCGATAACGCCTAAAGTATTGATTCCCATCGGCTCGCCGGACACTAGCAGAAACACGCCTAAGATCGATGCGATGATGCAGATGACTTTGAGCGGAGTGATTTTGTTCCCGAAGAAGATCCGGTCACCGAACATGCCGAAAATCGGAACCGTTGCCATAATGAGTGAGGAAAACGACGCGGAAGTCAAGCCGGTTCCCAGGTTCTCAATGGTAAAGTAAGCAGCCATTCCGATAGCCCCGGAAAGGAAGATGCGGGGCATATCTTCTCTTTTGAAATGAGGACCGCCTTTCAGTATAAAGACGCCTGCAGTCAGGACAATCACGCCGATGAGAAGTCTGATGAGCGTGAAAACCGCAGGGGACATAAACTGCATCATATATTCGATGGCGATGAAGTCAAATCCCCAGATGAAATTAACGCAAACGATTGCGAGCAATGGTTTTAAGGATGTGTTTGTTGTCATAAAAAGCCTC
>CACYBO010000150.1 GCA_902772685.1 uncultured Eubacteriales bacterium
ATACGGGCGACATGGCCGAAATGGATGAAGATGGATTCATCTATCTGGTCGACAGAAAGAAAGACGTCATCATTTCCGGCGGCGAAAACATCTACCCTGTCCAGATTGAGGACTTCCTGCGGACCAATGAAGATATCAAGGACGTTGCAGTAATCGGTCTTCCTGATCCGCGTCTGGGTGAAATCGCGGCGGCTATCATTGAACTCAAAGAAGGGCATGATGTATATGAAGAAGCTATTGAAGACTTCTGCATCGCGCTGCCAAGGTACAAGCGCCCGCGCAAGATCATCTTCGCGGATGTTCCCCGCAATCCAACTGGAAAAATCGAGAAACCTCTTCTCCGCAAAAGATATAACGCGGAAGGCATCGTAGCCCAGGAAACGGAGAAAGAATAAGAAACAAAAGCAAGAATAAACCAAAAGCCGGCCGGGTCAGCCCCAGCCGGCTTTCTTATGAATCCATATCCGTTACTCTGTGAAAATCGGTGTGGAATAGTATCTGTCACCACTGTCCGGAAGAAGGACTACGATGGTCTTGCCTTTGTTCTCCGGCTTCTTCGCGTATTCGATTCCTGCATGCAGTGCCGCACCGGATGAAATACCTACAGAGATTCCCTCTTTTTTCGCCAGATATTTCGCTGCCGCGAAGGCATCTTCATTGGCGGCGCGGAACACCTCATCATAGACATCAGTGTTCAGAACATCAGGGACGAATCCTGCACCGATTCCCTGAATCTTATGCGCGCCTGCTCTTCCTTCCGACAGAACCGGGGAGTCTTCCGGCTCGAGAGCTACGACCTTTACATCCGGGTTCTGTGATTTCAGATATTCACCTGTTCCTGTCACAGTACCGCCAGTACCGACGCCCGCGATAAAGATATCCACTTTACCGTCGGTATCTCTCCAGATCTCCGGACCGGTTGTTTCTCTATGAATCGCCGGGTTAGCCGGATTGACGAACTGTCCGGGGATGAATCCTCCCGGAATCTCCTCTGCCAGCTCATCCGCCTTTGCAATGGCGCCCTTCATTCCTTTAGCGCCTTCCGTCAGAACGATCTCTGCGCCGTAAGCTTTAAGAATGTTTCTTCTCTCAACGCTCATCGTCTCCGGCATGGTCAGGATAGCACGATACCCCTTTGCCGCTGCTATCGCCGCCAGGCCGATTCCTGTGTTGCCTGAAGTCGGCTCGATGATGACAGAGCCCTCTTTCAGGATGCCCTTTGCCTCTGCGTCTTCTATCATGGACTTGGCGATACGGTCCTTGACGCTGCCTGCCGGATTCAGATACTCCAGTTTGATGAGCAGTGTTGCCTCCAGGCCCAGATCTTTTTCGATGTTAACTGTTTCCACGAGTGGTGTATTTCCAATCAGTTCGATGATTCCTTTATTAATTTTTGCCATTTGTTTTCCTCCTTGTATGCTCTCTATCTAAATGCTCTATGCATTTTATTGTAACATATTATCCTGCACGTTGTATCTTTCGTCTATTCCTGCGCAGCCTTAAACCCCTTTTCAAGATCTGCGATGATATCGTCGATATGCTCTGTTCCGATGGACAGCCGAATCGTTCCTGGGAAGATACCCTGGTCAGCCAACTCTTCTTCTGTGAGCTGGGAGTGGGTCGTCGTCGCCGGGTGGATCACCAGGCTCTTCACGTCTGCAACATTTGCCAGCAGCGAGAAGATCTCCAGTCCGTCGATGAACTTCCAGGCCTCTTCCTGTCCCCCTTTGATCTCAAAGGTGAAGATGGAGCCGCCGCCGTTTGGAAAGTACTTCTCATACAGCGCGTGCTGCGGGTGATCCGGAAGTGACGGATGATTGATTTTCACAACCTGCGGATGTCCCTTCAGATAATCGATGACCTTCTTCGTATTTTCCACATGCCGTTCTACTCTGAGTGACAGGGTTTCCACTCCCTGCAAAATCAGGAAGGCATTGAACGGTGAAATCGTGGCTCCCGAATCTCTGAGGAGGATCGCACGGATATATGTGACGAATGCCGCCGGCCCGACTGCATCATAGAACGATACCCCGTGATAGCTCGGATTCGGATCCGCGATGTTGCCGAACTTGCCGCTGGCTTTCCAGTCGAACTTGCCTGATTCAACGATGACCCCTCCGATGGTCGTTCCGTGACCGCCCAGGAACTTAGTCGCAGAGTGGACAACGATGTCCGCGCCGTGTTCAATCGGCCGGATCAGATACGGTGTTCCGAAGGTGTTGTCGATCACAAGCGGAATATTGTTCTTGTGTGCGATCTCCGCAACGGCGTCGATGTCGGGGATATCACTATTCGGATTGCCCAGCGTCTCCAGGAAGATCGCTCTCGTATTCTCCTTGATGGCTCCCTCAATTTCTTCAAGATTGTGTGCATCCACAAAAGTTGTTTCGATTCCATACTGCGGAAGTGTGTGTTCCAACAGATTGAAAGTGCCGCCGTAGATGGTCTTCTGAGCGACGATGTGACCGCCATTTGCCGCCAAAGCCTCAATCGTGTAGGTGATGGCCGCTGCGCCTGAGGCAAGCGCCAAACCTGCGCTTCCGCCTTCCAGAGCTGCTACTCTGTCTTCTAACACACCCTGTGTGGAATTGGTCAGTCTGCTGTAGATATTTCCCGGATCCGCCAGACCAAAACGGTCTGCCGCGTGCTGCGCATTGTGGAACACATATGCCGTTGTTGCGTAAATCGGGACTGCTCTCGCGTCTGTCGCCGGATCGGCCTGTTCCTGTCCAACATGTAACTGTAATGTTTCAAATTTATATTCGCTCATTTCATAATCCTTTCTTTTGCCTTTGCATAAAAAATTGCCCGATCGTTTTACTCCCGGGCAACATGATGGAACATCTGCTGTTTCTTCAGGACGCGCGCAAAGGCTGCTGCACGTCTCCCATCATTTTACCTGCCCGGGAGTCCGGCATCAGACAACACATCCACATAGTCATATAAGTGATAGCGTTTGTTTTTTGTCTCATCTCTTTGCGCCTCCTTTCCTTTCGAATTTCTTGATGGTGTAATATTAATACTATTTACCTACCATGTCAATAGGTATTTTTATATTTTTTGATTTTTTTATTGAACGTTCTATTTACCCTGGAGTATTATAGGTGATAAGTAAAGGAGGCACATCGGAATGATTTCAACAAAAGGACGTTATGCGCTTCGCGTTATGATCGATCTGGCGCAGCATGAAGGTGAAGGTACAATCCCTCTTAAAGATATTGCCCAGAGGCAGGATATTTCCAAAAAGTATCTGGAGATCATCGTAAAAGAGCTTGTGAGAGGCGGGATGATTAGAGGCGTCAGCGGTAAAGGCGGCGGCTATTCTCTTTGCAGAAAAGCGGAAGACTATTCAGTTGGAGAAATCATCGAACTGATGGAGGGAACCCTCGCTCCTGTAGCCTGTCTGGAAGAAGATGCGGCTGTCTGCCCCCGGGCTGATACGTGCCTCACCCTGCCCATGTGGAAGGAGTACTATCAGATGACGCATGATTTCTTTTACAGCAAACAGCTCAGCGATCTGCTGAAAAGCCGCGACCCAATCTACTACATCTGAGGGTCCGGTAAGGGTCTGAGGAGCGTCCGACCGGCAATTCGTTTCGTGACGTCCGGCTGTCGTTCTACGCGAGATAAAACATCGTGGCTCCGGCAATCATGATTACTACGCCCGCAATTTCTTTCCATCCTACTTTGCGCTGGGCGCTGCGGAACATGCCGAACTGATCCACGAGCAGACCTCCGATCATCAGGCCGGTAAGCAGAATCACCACAGCCATTCCGGTTCCGACCGTCTGTGCCGTAATAATATTACCCACAACAAAGAGGTCACCGAACAGCCCGCCTGTGAGGATCCAAAGAGGCATCCTGCCCTCTTTGACCCCGGGCTTTTTTGTTTTCAGAAGAGCGAAGTGAAGTATGATCAGAAGGCTGAGTCCGACGCTGAAATTGATGACCGATGCGAACAGTCTGGAATCCACCACAACGCCGAGATGACTGTTGACTGCAGTCTGAGAAGCCATGCACATCCCAACCGCCACGCCGAACAGTCTCCAGAGCCAGATATGGTTTACCTGCTTTGCGCCGCCTTTCCCTAACTTCCTGAAACCGCCGGACTTGGCTGTGATGACCACGACAACCCCGAAGAAAACCAGCGCTATGCCGATTATCCTCAGAAAGCTGATGTCCCTCTGCGCAGAATTGAACCAGCCGAATGTATCTATCAGCGTTCCCATGATGATCTGCCCAAGGGCCGGCAGTATAACTGTCTGCACGCCTCCGAGGCGCGGCATCAGCAGGATATTGCCCGTGACAAAAACAACGGCGAACATTCCTCCCATCAGAATCCATGGCGGCGCTGCCGCTATGGCGCCGAAAGGAATCGCCAGACTGTGCTCCCAGATCAGTGTGATCACGAGAAGCGCCGCCCACCCGATCAGGAAGTTGACCATCGCTGCTGTGAACGGTGACCCCAGTCGTTTGCCCAGCTGGGCGTTTATACTTGTCTGCATAGGCATGCCGATTCCGGCTGCAAGCCCGAAGAGTGAATAGAGCATCCGCTCCTCCTATACGTTTCCAACACATAAAAAGCCCGTTGAATCACAACGGGCTTTTCTTTTTGAAATGTCTTATGCCAGTGCTGCAGTAATGATAGCCATTGTGTAGACTTCCTCAGCATTGCATCCTCTCGAGAGGTCGTTGATCGGCGCATTGAGTCCCTGCAGTACAGGACCATAAGCGTCGAATCCGCCCAGTCTCTGAGCAATCTTGTATCCGATATTACCTGCGTTGATGTCAGGGAAGATGAATACGTTGGCCTGACCGGCAACCTTGGAATCCTTGCACTTTGTCTGAGCTACTACAGGTGATACGGAAGCGTCGAACTGAAGCTCGCCGTCGATGTCCAGTTCAGGAGCAGCTTCCTGAGCCAGTTTCGTAGCCTCAACCATCTTGTCTACGTCTTCACCGGCGCCTGAACCCTTGGTGGAATATGAAAGCATTGCAACCTTAGGTTCAACTCCGAAGATCTTGGCAGTCTTTGCAGATTCTACTGCGCACTCTGCGATTTCCTCTACGGACGGCTTGATGTTGATCGCGCAGTCGCCCATGCCCAGGATTTCAGGTTCGCTGCCGTCTTCATGCTCTCTGACCATGATAAATACGGAGGATACGCTCTTGTTGCCCGGCTTGGTCTTGATCAGCTGCAGCGCAGGTCTGACCGTGTCAGCGGTGGAGTAAGTAGCGCCGCCCAGCAGAGCGTCCGCAATACCCATCTTCACCAACATGGTGCCGAAGTAGTTGCCCTTCGCCAGCGCTGCTCTGCACTGCTCCTCGGTCATCTTGCCCTTTCTCAGCTCGACCATCTTCTCGACCATGGCATCCATGTCTTCGTAAGTGGCCGGGTCGAGGATCTCCAGTCCCTCAATATCGAAATTGCCAGCCTTTGCGGCAGCCTGCACCTCTTCCACATTACCGACGAGAACAGGGGTCAGGAATCCGCCCTTCTTCAGTCTGTCGGCAGCTTCCAGGATCCTGGCGTCCGGTCCTTCTGTGAATACGATTTTTCTGGGGTTCTCTTTTAAGATCTCGATCAACTTCTCAAACATTTCATCCGTTCCTTTCTCTTGC
>CACYBO010000151.1 GCA_902772685.1 uncultured Eubacteriales bacterium
AAGATCTGGGGCGACTGTGAGATAACACTTTGCAATTAAGCATAGATAACCGGAGGAAAAGATGAAAGACAGATATAACTTCAGTGAGATCGAGAAAAAATGGCAGAAAATCTGGGAGGACACAAAACCGTTCAAGGTTACGGAAGATCCTGATAAGGAGAAATACTACGTTCTTGAAATGTTTCCGTATCCATCCGGAAAACTTCACATGGGGCATGTGAGAAACTATTCCATCGGCGACGTCATCGCCCGTTTCAGAAAGATGAACGGCTACAACGTGCTGCACCCGATGGGATATGACGCCTTCGGACTGCCTGCTGAGAACGCAGCCATTCAGCACAATGTTGAGCCTGCCGAGTGGACGTGGGGAAATATTGCGGAAATGAACAGACAGCTGCGTCAGCTGGGACTTTCCTATGACTGGGACAGGGAAGTGGCGACAGCACATCCGTCCTACTACAAGTGGATGCAATGGATTTTCATTCAGTTCTATAAGGCGGGACTCGCATACAAGAAAGAGAGCCAGGTTAACTGGTGTCCAAGCTGCCAGACTGTACTCGCGAACGAGCAGGTTGTCGACGGCTGCTGTGAGAGATGCGGCGCTGTCGTCGGCAAAAAGAATCTGTCACAGTGGTATTTCAAAATCACCGATTACGCTGAAAGACTCCTGTCAAATCTGGACAAACTGGATGGATGGCCAAATAAGGTCAAAATCATGCAGAGAAACTGGATCGGCAAATCCCACGGTGCGGAAGCCCAGTTCAAGATCCAGGATTACGATGAAACACTGACTGTATTCACGACCCGAATCGATACAATCTACGGAACCACATTCATGGTACTCGCTCCTGAATATCCGTCCGTTCCTGATATGGTCAAAGGGACGGAGTATGAGGCCGATGTCATGGCGTACATCGACAGATGCGCCCATATGAGCGAGATTGACAGGACATCCACTTCAAATGAAAAGACCGGTGTGTTCATCGGGAAATATGCGATCAATCCGTTTACAGGCAAAACAATGCCGATATTCATCGCCGATTACGTTCTCATGGGATACGGAACCGGTGCTGTCATGGGCGTACCCGCTCATGACCAGCGTGACTTTGATTTTGCTAAAAAATTCGATCTCGAGATCATTCCTGTCATCGATCCGCACGATCCGGATGTTGATCTGGATAACCTCAAAGAGGCGTGCGCGGCAGAAGGTACGGTCATCAATTCAGGCGAATTCAATGGAATGAATAATAAAGACGCGATTCAGAAGATTGCTGAAGTGGCTGAAGAGAGGGGCGTTGGCCGCAAGACGATCAACTACAGGCTCCGCGACTGGCTTATTTCACGCCAGCGCTACTGGGGAACACCGATACCTATGATTCATTGTGACAGCTGCGGATGGGTCCCGGAAAAAGAGGAGAATCTTCCTGTGCTTCTTCCTACAGATGTAGAATTCACAGGCAAAGGCGAATCTCCTATCGTTACAAGCAAACACTTCGTAGATACAGTATGTCCTGTCTGCGGAAGACCGGCAAAGAGGGAAGTCGACACGATGGATACCTTCCTCGATTCATCATGGTATGAGCTCAGATACTGTGACGCCAGAAATGATGAAGAGGTATTCAGTAAAGAAAAGGTTGATTACTGGATGAATGTTGATCAGTACATCGGCGGCGTTGAGCATGCCATCATGCACCTTATGTACGCCAGGTTCTTCCAGATGGCTCTGTATGACCTGGGACTGGTCAAGGACGAGGAACCATTCCAGAATCTGCTGACGCAGGGAATGGTAATCAAGGGATATACGGACAGCGACGGCGATTACATTAAAGCCAAGATGAGCAAGTCACTGGGCAATGTTGTAGGACCGGCTGAAATTATCGACAAGTACGGCGCGGATACTGCCAGACTGTTCATTCTCTTCGCAGCTCCGCCGGACAGAGAACTCGACTGGTCAGATGAAGGCGTTGAGGGTTCATTCAGATTCTTGAACAGAATCTGGAGACTGGCGTATGATTTCAATGATAATTATAAGAACATTCCGGGAAGTTATGAAATCAGAAATGACGCTGATAAAAAACTGGCGTATACGCTCAACTACACAATCAAAAAGGTTACGGAAGATGTCCGTGACAGATTTAATTTCAACACCGCTATCAGTGCTGTGATGGAACTTGTCAACCAGATGTATAAATACAAGGAGGGCGATGTGAATGATGCTCTCTACAGCACCTGTGTTAAGACAATCCTGATCCTCCTTGCCCCGTTTGTTCCGCACATCACAGAAGAACTGTGGCAGGAACTTGGTTATGAAGGTTATGTATATGACCAGAGCTGGCCGTCATGGAACGAAGAAGAACTCAAAAAGGATGAAATTGAAATCGTCGTTCAGATCAACGGCAAGAACAAAGCAAAAATCAACATTCCGGGCGATGCTACCAGAGAAGACATGATGAAGCTCGCCGAGGAAGATGAAACAATAAAGGGACTTACGGATGGTAAGAATGTGGTCAAAGTCATTGCTGTCCCGGGCAGACTGATCAATATCGTCATAAAAGGCTGAGTCCCGGAAAGGATTTTATGGGAGAAAAGAGAAAAGAAAAGAAAGACACAAGAAAATCGAAATCCACACCAAAGAGGGAGCAGAAAAAAGCTAAAACTTCCGTAAAAAAAGCTGCGCCTAAAGTCAGGATCATTCCGTTAGGCGGACTGGGAGAGATTGGCAAGAATATGACCGCTATCGAATATGAGGACGAGATCCTTCTTATCGACTGCGGTCTGTCCTTTCCTGATGATGACATGTTCGGCATTGACAAGGTCATTCCGGATTTCGATTATCTTCTCAATACAGATAAGAAAATTAAAGGACTGATCATAACACACGGTCATGAAGACCACATCGGCGCTGTTCCGTATCTGCTGAAAGAAATCAATGTCCCGATTTACGGACTGAGATTTCCGATCGGTCTGATAGAAAACAAATTAAAGGAACACGGGCTCAGAGGTGATTTTCACTATATTGAACCGGGAAAAGAGTTCCGGATAGGCAAACACTTCAATATCGAGCCGATCAGAATCACACATTCCATCGCAGATTCTGTATGTTACAGCATAAAGACTCCGGCGGGAAGGATATTCCACACGGGAGATTTTAAAATCGACTATACGCCCATAGATGGAGAACCTATCGATTTAAGCAGATTTGCTGATATCGGTAGAAAGGGAGTTGATGTAATGCTGGCGGACAGCACCAATGCCTTAAGACAAGGCTTTACCAAGTCCGAGCAGTATGTGGCAGAGGCCCTTGATAAGATTTTCCAAAAAGTTGAGGGAAGAATAATAATAGCCACCTTCAGCTCCAATGTTCATAGGGTACAGAAGATCA